>JANLQT010000053.1:0-8887 GCA_031368035.1 Rhodobacterales bacterium
CGCGGCGAGCCAACCTGGGGGAAGGGGTATCCAGCGCAGTGCCATTCAAGTCCCGACCGAGGATGCGAAAAGGGCGCGCCAAGGCGCGCCCTTTCCAATCGAAACAGGCTTTCGCCCGACCGATTACTGGCTGTTCGCAACGGCAGCGGCGATCGCGATCAGCAGGATCAACGGAATGATGATGCCGGCCGAGATCGACGAAGCCGGAACCGGCGGGGTCACGACCGGAGCCGGTTCCATCGGAACGACGACCGGGCCGCCAGCGAAAGCAGCGGTCGAGGCCAGCGTAGCGGCCAGAACGAGAGCGGAAATTTTCTTCATGTTGTTCTCCAGATTTTGAGTGGCGGAACTCGCAGGTCGATTAGCACAACGGCTTGTCACTGAAAAGCCGCTTTTCTTCGCCCTAGTCTATAATCTTCTGCAGCAGCAAATTTTCAATCCCCGCCGCTAAATGCTGGCTGGACTGTCGCAATTTTGCCCGCCCATCAAACCAGAACACGTTGACAAAGCTGCCAGACGCACCGGTGCAGGTCTCGCTGATCCGCCGCGCAGAGTAGGGCTTGCCGATCAAAGTGATCGTTTCCATTCCGTCATCATTCAGCACGCAATCAAAATCCGCGCGCACCTTCTGATCGCCAGCATCCAGCCAGTAATAGACCCGGCGGGTGGTGCCCGTGCCGCGCCGCACCGCGTCGGTCGTGGGCGCATAGGCAGACATCATGTCCGGCCCCAGACCACGCGTTGCAATGATCATGCCGTCACGCATCGAGATGGATTTGTAATCCTGCGTCGCCCAGGTGATCACATCGCCGTTCTGGCCCAGCTTGCTGAAATAGGCCGCCAGTCCCAAGTCCTTGCTTTGAATGATGAAAAGTGGAATGCCGCCCTCTTCCAGCATCTTGCGTGCAACCGCAACCTGCGCTGGATCGGGCGGCGCGGCGGGTGCGGCGGGCGCCGGTTTGGGGCCCAGACCGATCTCGGCCATGGTCGCCTTGGCCAGCTCCTTGACCGGAATTCCGCCAAGCGCGCCGGCGCTTTTGTCATTGCCGCAGGCGGCAAGCGTCAGAAGGAACAGGGCCGCAAACCAGAGAGTGCGGTGTTTCATCGCCAGACCCGCTGCCATTCGGCATCGACGCGCGACAGGTCATAGCTGTGCAGCACCTCGTAAAGCCGCCCGTCCACATCCAGCCTTGCGCCGCCGTCGCGGTCATAGGGCCGCAGCACGATGCCACGTTTGTTGCGGCTACTGTTGCCCAAAAGCCAAGCCATCGGAATTTCCAGAATCACGCCTTTGTCGAAGGACCCATCGCCAAAGTCCTCCGCCGAGACATTGGTCAGCGTCGCAAAGGCCCCCAGTCGCCAGCCGTTGGCGAATTCGCGCGTCAAAGTCAGCGTGCTGCCCACATCGCCCGCCAGATAGCGGCCGACGTCCAGTTGCGCATGATAACCGCCGCCGAAGTCGTAATAGCCCGACACATGCCCCGTAGCGACCTGATAGTCGAAATAGCTGAAGCCGAAGGCATTGTCTGGATCGCGCTGCGCCACATAGCTGGCCTCGAGCCCAAGGGCCCAGCGCTCGTTGGTGGGGCGCCACAGCACCTCGCCCGAAATGCCGCCGAACATCCGCTCCAGATAGCCGACCGTCACCCGCGAATAGACATCCGGGCCGATCGCGGCATACCAGGCCGCCGTCAATCGCTCGACCGCCGGATCACCCAGCGTGTCATAAAGTCCCGAGTCGCGGCGGACCGGGGGCAAGGGCGAGGGATCGGGGTTCGAGGCGTTCAGCGACCCCAGCAGGTTCTTGGTCACAGACCCCGACAGGATCAGGCCCGGCGCCACCTCGTAAGTCGCCGCCGCACGCAGCGCGATATCGGCGGACGGGGCCACGGTGTCGTCAAACAGCCGGATGTTGACAAAGGGGCTGATCGACCACAGCAGCTTGGGGTAAAGATCGGGGTTGTACGCCAGCAGGGCCGAGGGGGCCTGGGCGGGGCCGAACTGGGCGACCTCGCGCAGGGCGGTGGCGCTGTCTGGCACCAGTTCCAACGCTTCCAGATCCGACCGGCGGAAGGTGACTTCGATGCCGGGCATGCCCTTGACCATTGGCACGATCCCGAACACTTCGACCGAGGCGGGCAGCACCTGGCTCATCGCGCGGGCGACACGGCCCATGGCTTGCGGTTCGGCGTCGATCTTGGTGTTGCGATAGCGGACCTGCACCGTGTCGGCCGAGATCGAGACCGATTCAATGACGATCCCCGGCCGTTCAAGATGCGCGTTCAAGGCGGCCAGAATCTGCGCCGACGCATCGGGCGTGGTGACCCAATCGGTGGTCCAGTCATCGGGATGAGTGGCGCGGTCCGGGCGCGGGGCCACGGTTTCGGGCGCGCTGGTCATGATCGGCCCGCCGATTCTGTTGCGGGCGCTCAGCTGCATCGTGGCTGAAAGACCAATCTCGCCGCCGTAAAGATAATAGGCGCCGACCGTCAGGGCCGAATTGGCGCGATACAGGGCGCCGAAGTTCAACGGGCTTGCGCGGTCAAACGCCCCCTGATCCTGCGCCTCGATGGTGTAGGCATCCGAAGAATATTCGGCCAGCAGCGTCCATTTTGGGTTCACCCGCCATGCGACGCCGCCGAACGCCGCGACTTCGCCGCTGAAATACTGGCTCCAGTCGAACAGCCCGCTTTGGTCCAGATTGACCGGCGGTCTGTTGCCCGTGCTGAACAGGGCATTGAAGCTGCCAAGCCGCCCCCAGCCAAGCCCCGCCGTCACCGTGACGTCCTTGCCCAGGTTTTGACTGGCCACGAGGTATTCGGCCGAGTTGAGCCCGTTGCCGACGAAATCCTGCAGACCCAGGACAACATCAGGCTGCCAGCCATCAGCCTCCAGCAGCCGAACGCGCAGGTCGAAGTTCGCGTCATAGTAGGAATTCGAGGCGTCGTTCCAATGGCTGACGTTGTTGTAACGGAACGTGGCCTCGACCCCCGGCGCGACCTGGAAACCGATCGACACCCGCGCGATCGGCCCGAAACCGGCCACCGTCAGCGCAATGTCGCCGTCCGCCATGCTGGCGCCGCCGGGCATGTCGATCAGGCCAGGCACGCCGCGAAAGTTCAGGTTGGGATGGGTTTCGGCAAGGCTGGGAAGCGCTGCCAAAGCCGCAATGCCAAGACCGCAGAGCGCGCTGCAATCGGGCCGGATCCATCGGCGGCGGGTCAGGTTGGTGCAAGCGGGCATCAGCTCCTCGGCAAGTGTGCGCCACCATAGGCGATGGAAGGGTTTGGGCAACCCCATTCGGGCCCGGCCCGGCACCAAATTGCGCACGCTTCGCTATTCGGCAAAGCCGGAGGAGGCGCGCGGGTCCGGCACGATCGGAACCAGCGGGGTGTAGCCTTCGACATAGGTCGCCGCCAGCCGGCGCATCGCCTGGGCATCGCCGCGCGCCAGCCCGTTGCGCAGCATCTGCAAGGCCTTGGCCATATCCAGCTCGCTGAGACTGGCTTCGCGCGCGCGCAGGATTTTCGGGTTGGGCGTGGTCAGAAGCCCCTCGCCGATCAGCAATTCCTCATGCAGCTTTTCGCCGGGGCGCAGGCCGACCACCTTGATCTCGATATCGCCGTCGGTGTGGATCTCATCGCGGACGGTATAGCCCGCCGCCTGGATCATCTGCTCGGCCAGATCGCGGATGCGCATCGGCTTGCCCATGTCCAGCACGAAGACATCGCCGCCGCGCTGGCCCGGAGCGGCGTTGCCCGGCGCGTTGAACGACGCCGCCAGCAGCACCAGCCGCACCGCTTCGGCGATGGTCATGAAATAGCGCGTCACATCGTCATGGGTCAGCGTGACTGGCCCACCGCGGGCGATCTGCTCCTTGAACAGCGGCACCACCGAGCCGGACGAGCCGAGCACATTGCCAAACCGCACCATGGAAAACACCGTGCGCCCCGGCCGTTTGGCCATGTCCTGCACGACCAGTTCGGCCAGCCGTTTCGAGGCGCCCATGATGTTGGTCGGCCGCACCGCCTTGTCAGTGGAAATCAGGATGAACCGTTCCACCTGCGCCTCATAGGCGGCGTCGGCCAGCGTGCGCGTGCCGATCACGTTGTTGCTCATCCCCACGACCGGATTCGCCTCGACCAGCGGGACATGCTTGTAGGCGGCGGCGTGCAGGACGACCTCGACCCCGTGATCGGTCATCACTGATCGCGCCACGCGGCTGTCGGCGACCGAACCCAGCACCGGCACCAGTTCGACCTCGCCCAAATCGGGGCGGGCGCGCAGTTCGCGGTCAATCTCGTACAGGCCAAGCTCCGACACCTCGAACAGCACCAGCCGCGCCGGACGGTAGGCCAGAAGCTGGCGGCAAATCTCGGATCCGATCGACCCGCCGGCGCCCGACACCAGCACCACTTTGCCGCGATAGGCTTCAATGCCATCGGTTTCGAATTCTTCGACCTGCTGGCGGCCCAGGAACTTGCCGGGAACCACCGGCGCCAGATTGTCCACCAGCGTTTCGGTGCCAACCAGTTGCGCGAAGGACGGCACCGCCAGCACATCCAGCCCAAGCGCCTGCAAACGCCGCGCAATCCGCGCCTGTTTGGGCTGCGAGACCGAAGGCATCGCCAGCAGCACCCGGTCCACGTCCCGCTCGCGCACGATGTCCTTGATCCGCGTCGGCGAGAACACCTTCATCCCCCCCACGGTCAGCGATTGCAGCGCCACATTGTCGTCGATGAACGCCACCGCGACGATGCTTTCATGGTTCTTCAGCGCGGCGGCCAACTGCATTCCGGTGGTGCCCGCGCCGTAAATCAACACCCGGCAACGCTGCTGTTGCGACCGCAGGATCCACAGCAGCGAATGCAGCATCCCCAGCCTTGTGCCGACCGAGGCGAGAAAGAAGAACAGCCCGAACAGCGTCACACCGATCAGCGTCAGGGGAATATGCAGGGCCCAGGCCATGGCGAAGGCGATCACCGACAGGATCGCCGCCAGCGTCGCGGTCTTCAGGATCGCCAGCGATTCATAGGCCTTCAGCTTGATCCACGGAATGCCCAGCGCCAGCGACAGCACCGCCGCCAAAACCGGCAGCGTCACGAACAGCGGCGCGCATTTGCGCACCAGCACGAAGGGCTCGAACGAATTGGACAGCAGCATGAGGGCGACATACAGCGCCAGCGGCGTCAGCAGCACATCCACCGCCATCAGCACGAACCGCTTTTGCGAGCGGGTCATCACATCGACCTGAGCGAACAGCCGGCTTCTAAGATCAGTCAGGGCCATTCAAATCCGCTCCAAACACCTGACCAGGTCCAAGATCTCAGTCGAGTTTGACACATTTTCACAATAGGCCCGCCTTGCTAAGCGGGCAAGTGCGGGGATTTCAAGCAACTGCGCCAGCGTTCACGCCCTGTTTCATCCGCCCGCGCCCAATGCGCGCAACAAAGTCCGTGCCATCAGCACAAGATCAAAGCAGATCGTGCGCCGCTGCTGATAAATCAGATCCAAACGCGCCTTCTGCGGCACGCAGCGGCGGCTGTAAACCGCATCGGTCTCTTCGGGCGTCCGGCAGGCGGCAAGCAGCCTTTCCTCGTGCCGGTGATAGGTCAGCGAGGCCAGGCCGGTGATCCCGGGGCGGCTTTTCAGCACCTGTGCGTAAAGGTCCGGAAACCGCTCGACATACAGGCGCAGCGGCGGGCGCGGGCCGACAAAGCTCATGTCGCCCTTCAGGATGTTCCAAAGTTGCGGGATCTCGTCCGCGCGGGTCTTGCGCAGGATGTGCCCCGTGCGGGTGATCCGGGCAGTCTTGTCGCCGCCCGAAACGCCGGACAGGATCGGCGCGGGAGCCATGGTGCGCAGCTTCCACAGGGCAAAACCGCGGTCCGGCGCTCGCATCCGTTCCGAGACATAGAAGATCGGCCGCCCCTCGCGCAGCAGCAGCCACAGCATCAGCAGCGCGAAGGGCAGCGCCAACAGCGCCATCAGCGCCAGCGCGCAGATGATGTCCAACACCCGCTTGCCCGGCGTCATGGCCAGACCCCTTCAAGGCTGCGCAGTTCGGCCACCAGCCCGCCTGCCGTGGCGGGGGCCAGCGGCATCAGGGCGGCAAGCCGGTCGGCGCTGACGACGACGCGCGGAACCGTGCCGGGGCGTTCGGGGCCAAAGCCCCAGGGCAGCCCGGCGGCGGTCAGAAGATCGCCCATGGCCACAGCGCCCGGCTGGGCGATGTTCAGCACCTCGGGCAGGGTCGGGGCCACAAGGATCAGACCGGCCAGAACCTTTGCCAGCGTCAGCGGCCCGATATAACTGCGCTCTGGCCCCATCGGCTGACCGGGCACCGGGTCAAGCGTCACGCGCGCCGCACCGGACGCAGCCTGCCCGCCCAACAGCGCGTCCGCCCCGGCGATATTGCCGATCCGCAGGCAGGTCAGGCCGGTGCCTGACCCCGAAAGATCTTCTGCCAGCGCAAGCTCGGCCTCTCGTTTGGCGCGGCCATAGTCCGAAACCGGGTCCGCGCCCGTGGTTTCCGCCAAATCCTGCGGCCCGGGCCGATAGACCGCCACGGTCGAGGCAAACAACACATGCGCCGCGCCTTTGCGCCGCGCCGCCGATGCCAGTGACCGGGCCAAAGCGACGTTGACCGCCAGTTCGGCCGGACTGCCGCGCGTGACGCCCGCCAGATGCAGGATCACGCCGCCTTCGGGCCAGCCGGGCGGCAGATCCGAGCCAAAATCCCAGGTCAGACTGCGCGGCCCGGACGCGGCGCGGCTTTGCCAGAACACCCCCGCGCCCACGTCCCCCGCCCAGCCATGGCGCAGCAGGCGCCCCAGACGCCCCCCCGCCCCCGTCACCAGCAAATTCCCGCCGAAAAGCCGCGAAGTTATCCCCAGTCTCGTGATTTGACCCCATTCAAGGCCGGTTGACCCCGCCAAGACGGCCAGTATGTTGTGCCGCGAGCCCGAGTCCAGTGGATTTGCGCCGCCCCGGAGAAAACGATGGCGCCCCTGTTCCGCCCTGCTGCCCTGACGGCTTCCCTTTCCATCCTGTCCATACTTGGTGCCTGCAGCCCCCCGCAAGGCGTCGGCATGACCACGCAGGTTCTGGCCGGTGCCGAGGAAGCCACTGCCGATTTCGCGGTCGTGCCCGTGACCAAGGCCACCTTGCCTGCCATCTCGCATTGGCCAAAGTCGACAGCGGTGGCCGGGTCGTCCAACGTGGGCTGGCTGCCGCGCGGCACTGCGGTGAACAAGGACATCATCGCGGCGGGTGACGCGGTCGAAGTGGCGATGTGGAGCAACGAGGCCAACGGGCTTCTGAACATGCCGGGGCAGAAGTTCACGCCGCTGCAAGGGCTCAAAGTGTCCTATGATGGCACCTTGTTCCTGCCCTATGCCGGGGCCGTGCCGGTTGCCGGCCTGTCGGTGGACGAGGCGCGTCAGGCCATTCAGGACAAGCTGGTCACCATCATGCCGACGGCGCAGGTCACGTTAAGCCACAAGGCCGGCCGCGGCAATTCGGTGCAGGTCGTCTCGGGTCTGCCGCAGGCCGGGGTTGTGCCCCTGCCGGATCGGGCCTTCACCGTGCTGGACCTGATTTCGGTGTCTGGCGGGGTTCCGTCCACGATCATCAATCCGCAGGTGCGCGTGGCGCGCGGCGGCAAGCTTTATGGTGTGGGGTTTGACAATCTGGTGCAGAACCCCGGGCTTGACGCCGTGCTTCAGCCCGGAGACCGGATCTACGTCCAGCCCGAGGATCGTTATTTCATGTCCTTCGGCGCGACCAGCAAAGAGGCGCAGATTCCCTTCCCGCGCGCCGAAGTTTCCGCCATGGATGCGGTCACTTTGATCGGGGGCCTTCTCGATAACACCGCGGATCCAAAGGGCGTCCTGGTCTTGCGCGCCTATCCTGCGGGGGCCGTGCGGGCCGATGGCAAGGGCCCAAGCCGGGAACGGATGATCTTCCTGTTCGATCTGGTCTCGGCGGATGGTCTGTTCAGCGCCGGCCAGTTCCAGATTCAGGACCATGATCTTGTGATGGTCACCCAGGCGCCACTGGTCAATCAGGCGGTCGTGGCCAACTACCTGTCCACCCTGCTGGAAGTTCCGACGCGGGCGATCTCTGTGGCGCTTGCCGCGCAGAAGTTCTGATCCCGCGCAAATGCCGGGCCGCGATCAGTCGGCGTCTTCCATGCGCAGGCGCAATTCGCGCAGCACCGGCAGAACCAGCCGCACCCGGTCCGCGCCCAGGGCCTGCACCACTTCGGCGATCAGCGGCGCGACGGACTGCACCGCCGCATCCCGCGCGGCCCGGCCCGCCGGGCTGATCGCCACGAACTTCTGCCGGGCATCGTCCCAATCGGGCCGGATATGCACATGCCCGGCCCAGTCCAGCTTGGACAGCGTATTGGTCATCGCCCCGCGCGTGACGTGAAACGCCCGGGCCAATTGCGCCGGGGTGCGTTCGTCCTGAAGCCGCGCCAGGTGGTTCAGTACCGAGAAATGCGACAACTGCATGCCGTTGGGCAGGGCCTTGGTGATGCGGTTGCGCGCCAACTGGTCCGCCATGAACAACTCGCTGAACAAGGTGATCGCCAGATCATCGGTGCGGGTTTCTAGTGTGCGGGTTTCTAGTGTGCGGGTTTCTGGGGCGCGCGTTTCTGGGGCACGCGTTTCTAATGTGCGCGTTTCTGGGGCGCGGGTTTCTGGGGCGCGGTCCTTGGTCATGCGAAATCCCGGTCATGCGTCAGCGAGGGGATGCGGGCGCGCGCCTTGGCCACGGCGTCCAGGTCGATGTCCACAAAAGTCACGCCCGGTTCCGTGCCGCCATCGGCCAGCACGTCGCCCCATGGCGCGACCGCCAGCGAATGACCATGCGTGCGCCG
>JANLQT010000063.1:0-10454 GCA_031368035.1 Rhodobacterales bacterium
TCCAGGCGTTTTGCGCGGCGAATTGTGTCATGCCGGAACCTCGGCCAGGCCATAGGCGAGGCGCATCAGGGTGGCCTCGTCGGCGTCGGCGGCGTCGATCTGGCCCACGACCTTGCCGCCGAAGATCACCACCACGCGGTCACAGGCAAGGCGCACCTCGGCGAGTTCCGAGGTGTAGAACAGGACGCAGGCACCTTGGGCGGCAAGCTCTCGGACGAGGGGGTAGATCTGGCGTTTGGTGCGGACGTCGATGCCTCGGGTCGGGTCGAACAACAGGAGCGTGTCCACGCCGCGGGCGATCCAGCGGGCGATGGTGACCTTTTGCTGGTTGCCTCCCGAAAGGCGGCTGACCTCGCCTTGGGCGCGGGTGTCGATTTGCAGGCGGGTGATGGCGCGGGCAACGCGCTCGGCTTCGTCGCGCATGGGGATGGCGCCCCAGTTCGCTGGCCTTGCGATCAGCGGCAAGGCGATGTTTTCGCGCACCGAGCGGGACATGAGCAGCGCCCCGGCGCGGTTGCCGGGCACGAGGTTCAGTCCCGCCGCGATGGCGTCGGCGGGGTGGCGGAAGGTCATGGGCGCGCCCTTGACCGCGATGGTGCCGCCGGTCGCTTTGCGGGCACCGGCGAGGACGTCGAAGAGTTCGTCCTGACCCTGCCCTTCCAAGGCGACCACGCCCAGAACCTCGCCTTTGTGCAGATCGAAGGACACATCGGTCAGCTTGCTGCCCGAGGCGAGGTGTTTGACGCGGATTTGCGGGGTGCCAGTTGCGGGGGCGGCGGAGCGGGCGCGAGTGACGGAACCGAGGTCGAGCGCCTGGCCAAGCATCAGTTCGACGACCTTTTCCTCGACACCGGGTTCGATTTTCAAATCCCCGACGGTGACGCCATCGCGCAGGACAGAGGCGCGATCGCAAAGGGCCGAGATTTCGGTGAAGCGGTGCGAGATATAGATGACGGCGCGGCCGCCGTCCGCCTCGGCCCGCATGACGTGCAGGACGCGGTCCACAAGGTCGGTGGGCAGGGCGGCGGTCATCTCGTCCAGCAGGACCACGGCGGGGTCGGCGGCAAGCGCGCGGGCGAGGTCCACGATGCGAAGGGTGGCGAGCGGCAGGTCGCGGATCAGGCTATCGAGGCGCAAGTCGGTGAGCCCGAGCTGCTCGACCCGGTCGCGGAAGGCCGCAACCGGCGTGTCGCCAAGGCGCAGGTTGTCGGACACGTCAAGGTCGGGGATCAGCGAGGGTTCCTGATAGACCGGCACAAGGCCGGAGCGGCGGGCCTGTGCGGGCGAGCCGACACGGGCCTCGCGGCCCCGGATCAGGACATGGCCGGAGTCAGGGCGCAAGGCCCCGGTCAGGACCTTGACGAAGGTGGATTTGCCCGCGCCATTGGCGCCCATAAGCGCCACGACTTCACCCCGCGCCACGCGCAGGGAGGCATCGCGCAAGGCGAGGACCGAGCCGAAGCGTTTGGACACGCCGGATGCGTCAAGAATGGGCGTGCCCCGCGTGATTTCGGCGGCGCCAGGTTCTGTCATGGGAATTCCGTCTGGAAGGGTCGGCCCCCGGGCTTCGTCCGGGGGCCGGGGTTCATGTCACTCGCCGGGGCCTTTGCAGGCGATGACCTGATCCATCGTGTAGGTGGTCCAGCCCGGGATCGAGACCGACACCGGCCAATCGGGGTTCAGGTTCGGGTTGGCGGCGGACGCAAGCAGCGCCTTGCCGGCGTCCGAGGTGTTGTCCCAGACCACCGGGTCGACCAGAATCGTATGCTCGGCCGGGGGCTTGCCATCAAGGATTTGCAGCGCCAGCGCGACACCTGCGCCGCCGACCGAACCGGGGTTGGTCACCGCCGCGCCCTTCAGGCCGGGAACCGTGGACAACTGGCCGACAAAGCCCGCGTTGTCCGCGCCGACGACCGGCACCATCGCCGCGTTGGCTTCGACCAGCGCATCGACGATCACGTTGTCGATGCCGCTCGTCCAGATCCCGTCGAACTTGGCGCCCGAGGCGATGATATCGTTGATCTGCTGCTTGCCCTGGTCTTGCTGCCAGCCGGTGAAGACCTCTTGCGCGACGGTGATGCCGGGATTTTCGGCCAAAGCGCGCTTGAAGCCCTTGTCACGGTCATTGTCCGCGCCCGCGCCAGCCGCGCCGCGCATGTAGACAACGGCGCCTTTGCCACCCATTTCCTTGAACAGCCACGAGGCGCCGAGATAGGCATATTGCTCCTGATTGTTGGACAGGATGTAGGCCGAAGGCTCGGTCACCGCCTGGTCCACCGCGACGACAACGATGCCTTTGTCGGTGGCCTCTTTGATGGCCGCGTTGATGCCGTCGGCATTGGCCGGGTTCACCACGATGGCGTTGACGCCGGCCTGGATCAGGTTGCGGATATCTTCCAACTGGCCAGCCGCATCGGTGTTGCGGTGGGCGATGTTCAGGCTTGCGACTTCGCCCGAAGCGAGGGCCTGAGCCTTCATCGCGCAGATCATTTCCTCGCGCCAGCCATTGCCCTGCACGGTGTTGGAAATGCCGATCTTGTAGCCTTCGGCCATGGCCGAACCGGCAAAGCCGAGGGCCAGCATGGCAGAGCCCAGAAGCAGTTTCTTCATCTTGGTCGTCCTCCCTGACGAATGATAGTCCAGCAATATCTGGCGCTTACTTCACGAATGGACGCAAGACGTCCCGCGCCAGCAGGAATCCGCGTTTTACATTCTCCTCCGTTCCCTCGTAACGGCGGTCTTCGTGTTCGATGATGATTGGGCCATCATAGCCGGCATGGGTCAAGGCGGAAAACACCTTTGGCCAGTCCAGATCGCCAAGGCCGGGCATGCGCGGGATCTGCCAGCCGATGCCCAGCGACATGATGCCGTTGTCGTACAGCCCGTCCCGGTCGATCATCAGGTCTTTGGCGTGGACATGGACGATGCGGGCGCCAAACTCGCGGACGAAGCGAAGGGGGTCGATCATCTGCCAGACGAGGTGGCTGGGGTCGTAGTTCATGGCGGTGTCGGGCCAGGTCTCGAAGATGCGGCGCCAGATGATGGGGGAGTACGCGATGTTGTGCCCGCCCGGCCATTCGTCGCGGGAGAAGATCATCGGGCAGTTCTCGAACGCCAGCGTGACGCCGTTGGCTTTGGCATGGGCGACGATAGCGGGGAAGATTTGCAGGGCGCGGGCCCAGTTTTCGTCCGGGGTCAGGGTGCGGTCGCCGCCGAGGAAGGTGTTGACGAGTGGCACTTTCATCAAGCGGGCGGCGGTGATGACCTGTTTGAGGTGGGCGATGACTTTGTCCCGATGCGCGGCATCCGGGTGCAGCGGGTTGGGGTAATAGCCCAAGGCGGAGATGCCGATGCCCTTCGCGGTCAGCGCGGCGACGGTGTCGTCCGCCTTGGCTTGAGACATCCCCGCAATGTCCAGATGCGCGGTGCCGGCATAACGCCGTGCCTCGCCGCTTTCCCTTGGCCAGCACGCGATTTCCAGCGCCTGAAAGCCCTCGGACGCCGCCCAGTCGGCCACCTTCAAGAGGTCGGTGTCGGGGAAGGGCGCGGTCAGAAATCCCAGTTTCATGTCATCCCCCTACCTTGGCCCAGGTGCCGCTGCCTGCGCTTTCCAGCACCGCATCGCACAGCCGCATCTCGAAATGCCCATCCTCGAAACTCGCCCAGGTCGAACCGGCCCGCCGCCCGCCTGCCTGGATATCGGCATAGACCGCCGCGAACAGCGCATGGAACGTGTCGGCAAAGCCCTCGACATGGCCGCCGGGCAGGCGCGCTGCCGCCGCGCCCAGCGTGTTCATCAAGCCCGGATCGCGCTGCAAGATCTGGTTGGGCGCGCCCCGGTGGCCGATCCACAAATGATCCGGCACCTCCGCCCCCCAGGCCGCCGCCGCTTTCGATCCGGCAATCTCCCAACTCATCGCGTTCTTGCGCCCGAAACTCACCTGAGACGTGGTCAGCGCCCCCCGTGCGCCGTTCGCATAACGCAGCAGGATCAGCGCCGCATCGTCGGTGGCGATGGCCTGGGGCTCCGTCGCCCCCGAGGTCTGGGCAAAGGTCTCTACCGGCCCCTTTGGCCTCTGCCGCACCGGAATGAAGGTCGCCAGATCGGCCAGAACCTGCACCGGCTTCAGACCCGTGATGAAGCCCGTCAGGTCCAGCCAATGCGTGCCGATGTCCCCGACCGAGCGCAAAACGCCGCCCTCCTCCGCCTCCAGCCGCCAGTTCCAGTCGGTGTCATGGGCCAGCCAGTCCTGATGGTAATGCCCCGTCACCAAACGAATATCCCCAATCTCACCCGCCGCAACCATGCCGCGCATCTGCTGGTTCAGCGGATAGAACCGCGTGTTGTAGCAGACCGCCGCGACCTTGCCCGAGGCGGATGCCAGCGCCACCATCTCGGCGCTTTCGGCCGAGGTCATGGCCAGCGGCTTTTCGCAAACGACATGCTTGCCCGCGCCGAGGATCGCCTTGACCTGAGGGTAATGCAGCGCATTGGGCGAGGTGACATGGACGACCTGCACGGCGGGATCCGCCAGAAGCGCGTCCAGCGAGCCATAGGCCCGCGCCAGCCCCAGATCCTGCGCCCGTGCTGCCCCTCGCGCACCGGTCGAGCCGAGAACGCCGCAGACCGGCACCCCCAGCCGCCGCAAGGCGCCGATATGGACCGTTCCGATGAACCCCGTGCCGATGACGGCTGCGCCAATCTCAGACAACGGAATACCCCCCATCAATCGCCAGACAGACCCCAGTCATGAACCCCGCCGCCTTCGAGGCCAAAAACAGCACCGGCCCCGCGATATCCTCCGGTTCTCCCCACCGGCCCAAGGGCGTGCGGGCGGTCACATTGGCGACGTGAACCGGGTCGGTCCGGCTGCGGGCGGATTGCTGGGTGACTATGAAGCCGGGCGCCACGGCGTTCACCCGGATGCCATCCGGCGCCCAGGCGATGGCGAGCGACTTGGTCAGTTGCACCACGGCGGCCTTGCTGGCGCCGTAAGCCGGGTTCCTCGGGCTGCCGAACATGGCGTACATCGAGGCGATGTTGATGACGGTGCCGCCTGCGGCCTTCAGCTGCGGATGAAACGCCTCGGCCATGCGGAAGGTGCCGTGCAGGTTCACCGCCACGACCTTTTCGAAGAAATCCGGGGCCATTTCCTCGCCCCGGGCGGTAATGGCGGCGCAGTTCACCAGAATGTCGAGACGCGGCACGGGCCCGGCAAAGGCCCTGATCGCCGCGCCATCAGTCACATCCAGCTGGGTATAGGCGAACCGCTCGCGGTCCTCCTCGGCCGGTTTCGGCTCGGCGCCGGTGATCGCGACCTCGGCGCCTGCCAATTGGAAGGCCCGGGCAATCGCCGCGCCAATGCCAGCCCGGCTGGCCCCGACCACCAGCACCCGCGCCTCGGCAAAATCGAAATCGCAACGCCAGACCATCGCCATCCCCCCGGGTTTCATCGTTCCCCGCCGGGCGATTCGATGCAACAGAATTTTCATTTGGCGTCAGATTGAAAACTCCTTTCCAGTCCCCCTCCCTTCGCCCTTCACAGAAGCCGCAAATATCCCGCGGGGGCTTGGGGGCGCGAAGCCCCCATCTTCTGCCTTCACAAAAGCCGTGCGAAGCTCCGCTGCTTCACCGCCGGCACCCTAGGGCGCGCCGCCCAGCTTGCGGCCCAGCGCCATGATGATCGATTGCGCCACGACCATGGCCGGAACCTGGCTGCGAAAATGCCCCAGCCGCGCCTCGTTGACAAAAAGGCAATGCGCCGCAAGTCCGGCAACCGGGCTGAGCGCATTGTCGGTGATCGCCAGAACGCGGCGGCCTGCGGCATGGGCCAACTCGGCAACTTCGATGCTTTCGGGGGTGTAGGTGTCGAACGTCATCACCAGCAGCAGGTCATTCGGCCCCATCGCCGTGACCTGGGCGGCGCGCATGGCGCCAAGATTGTCGATCAGATGCGCGCGCTTGCCGATGCTGGCAAGGCCGAACACCGTATAGGCGCCAAGGCCGAAAGCACCGCGGGCGGCGGCGACATGGACAACTTCGGCGGCGGCGAGGTCCTCGACGAAGGCGGCAAGTTCATCCCGGTCAAGCGCGTCTTCGATGCGCAACAGGCTTTGCACGGCGGCATGCAGGAAACCGGTGAAGACCTGGCCCGGCTCGTTCAGCCCGTCCAGCGAGGCGACCGGGCCGCCAAGGCGGGTGGCATAGGGCAGGCGGGGCCCGAGCAGGCGTTCGCGGAACACCGCTTGCAGTTCGGCGAACCCGGCAAAGCCAAGCTCCTTGGCAAAGCGGGTGATCGTGGCCGGGGGCACCTGCGCCTGCTGCGCTAGGCGCGAGAGGGTGTCGATGGCGACGTCCTCGGGATGGTTCAGGAAGAACCGCGCCACCTGGGCCAGGCGCGGGCTGAGGCGGTCCGCGCGGGATACAAGATCGGCGCGGAGCGCTTCAAAGTCGCGGGCGGGCGGGGCCGGACCGGTCTTGTTCGGATCGCCTGTCATGGTCAGATCGCGTCCACTTTCAGATCGCCTCTCAAGTTCAGATCTCTCTTTACTTTCAGATCGTCCTCGCTGTCAGATCGCACCACTTTCAGATCGCACCCGCTCTCAGATCGCACCCGCTTTCAGATTGCACCGGCGACTTTCTGTTCCAGGTCGATCACCGCGCCGCTCATCGGGGCCGAGGTGGGGGACAGAAGGAACACCGCCAATCGCGCCGCCTCTTCCGGTCGCAGCAGCCGGCCCAGCGGCAGATCGGCCGCTGCCTTGGCCTGCCAGCCCTCGCCCTTGCCCAGGACTTCGGACTGGATGCGGTGTTCAGTTTCGGTGGCGACCCAGCCGAGGTTGATGCCGTTCACGCGGATGCGGTCGGCCATATGGGCGTTGGCGGCGTTCTTGGTCAGGGTCTGCATCGCGCCTTTGGAGGCGGCGTAGATCGCCAGTTCGGGGATGCCGACATGGGCGTTCATCGACAGGATGTTGACGATGCTGCCGGGGGATTTGCGGTCCAGCATGTCGCCGATCGCCTCGGCCATCAAAAGGAAGCCGGCGCGGGCGTTCACGGCGAACAGCGCGTCCCACAGGGCGGCGGTGCCGGTCAGGAACGAGCCGCGCGTGGTCAGGCCGGCGGCGTTCACCAGCCCGTCGATGCGGCCGAAAGTTTCGCGCGCCTTGCCAGCGATCACTTCGGCGGCGGAGATGTCCATCAGGTCGGCGACCACCCATTCGGCGCCGCAATCGCCGGCGGCGGCTTGCAGCAGGTCTTCATCCCGGTCGGTCAGAACGAGGCTGGCACCGGCCTTCGACGCCTCGACCGCGATGGCCCGGCCGATGCCGCGGGCGGCGCCCGTCACGATGATCACCTTGCCCGCCAATGCGTCCATGATCGCCCCCCCGTTCGCCCAATAGATCGCCCAATAGATCGCCCCATGGTTCGGCCATGCGGCGGGTTCCTGTCAACGGCGATCACGGCCGGACCCCGGTCCGGGGCGGCTGGACTCCGCCGGGGCCAAAGCGAAAAGCCGTGCAACCGGGATTCTTGCACGCGTGCAACACTGCTCAAGCCATTGATATCAAACAGTATCGAAAATTTTGTTCAGAAACCGTTAACCACGATTCCCGTGCAACCACCCCGGACCCGGTCAGCGGGCGTTCACGTCCACCACGACACGGCCCTTGACCTCGCCCTTCAGGATCGCCGCGCCAAGGCTAGGCAGATCGGCCAGCGTGGCGGGCTGGATCATCGCCCTCAGCTTGTCCATCGGCAGGTCGGTGGCCACGCGCGCCCAGGCCGCCACGCGGTCCGGATAGGGGCGCATCACAGAATCGATGCCCAGCAGGTTCACCGCGCGCAACAGGAACGGGATCACTGAGGCCGGCAGCGCCGCCCCGCCCGCCAGCCCAACCGCCGCAACCGAGCCGCCGTATTTCATCTGCCCCAGCACCCGCGCCAGCATCGCCCCGCCCACGGCATCGACGCAGCCGGCCCAGAGTTCCGCCTCAAGCGGGCGCTTGACCACCTCGGCCAGATCGGCGCGGGGGATGATGCGCGACGCGCCCAGCCCACGCAGATAGGCTTCCGTTTCCGGCCGGCCCGTCACGGCGGCGACCTGATAGCCCAGATGCGCCAGGATCGAGACCGCGACCGAGCCAACGCCGCCCGCCGCGCCCGTCACCAGCACCTCGCCCTTGTCCGGCGTCAGCCCGTGCCGTTCCAGCGCCATCACCGACAGCATCGAGGTCAGACCCGCCGTTCCCACCGCCATCGCGTCTCGCGTGGTCAGGCCCGATGGCAGCGGCACCAGCCAGTCCGCCTTCACCCGCGCGCGGGTGGCATAGCCGCCCCAATGCACCTCTCCCACGCGCCAGCCGGTCAGCACCACCTTGTCGCCGGGGCTGTAGCGGGGATCGTCCGACGCCTCGACCGTGCCGGAAAAGTCAACGCCGCCGACATGCGGATAGCTGCGCACCAGCCCGCCGCCAGTCGCCGACAGGCACAGCCCGTCCTTGTAGTTCAGCGTCGAATAGTCCACCGCCACGGTCACATCGCCGGGGGGCAGCGCGCTGTCGTCAAGCGCGCGGAGCGTGGCTACGGCCGGGCCATCGGCGGTCTTTTCAAGCAGCAGGGCGCGGAACATCGGGAGGTCCTTTCGATTGGTGCGCAGATAGGGCTGCGGTTTGACGGGCGGCGTCAAGGTCCCTTCCCGCGACGAGGCCGGGTTGATCATTTTCGACCAAGAATAACTCCAGAACCAGCAATTCGATCATTCTTGATCACTTTTATGATTGACACTGGGCAATCGGGGTGGATTCATGGGCCGACCCCAGAATGGAACCGCATGAAGATCGACCGCGCCTCGGCCATCCGGCAGCACCTTTACGCGAAGGGTCATTCCACCGTTGCCGAACTGGCAGAAGTGGTAGGCGCATCGGAACCGACGGTGCGGCGCGACCTTTTGGCGCTGGAGCAAACCGGCGCCCTGGTGCGCACCCATGGCGGCGCGCGGATTGCCGAGGTTTCGGGCGCCGAGGTTGCCTTTGAAACCCGCGAGCAGATCAACCTGGGCGCCAAGCGCGCCATCGGCGAGGCGGCCCATGCGCGGCTGCGCCCCGGCACGGCGGTGTTTCTGGATGCCGGCACGACCGTCCTGCAACTCGCGCGGTGCTTGCGGCTGCATCCGCTGCCGCTGCGGGTGTTCACCAATTGCCTGCCGGTGGCGCAACTGCTGCTGCCGGTGCCGGGGCTGACGATCACCCTTTTGGGCGGCACGCTGCGGGCGCAGAACGCCTCGGTCGTCGGCACGCTGGCCGAGGACGCGCTGGAACGGCTGTGGTTCGACCAGGTATTTCTGGGCGCAGGCGCGGTGTCCGAGGCGGGCGAGATCACCAGCGCGGATGAGCAAGAGGCGCGGATCAACCGCCGCACGCTGACCCGCGGCGCCGAGGTGGCGCTGATGGCGGATGCGGACAAGTTCGGGCCGCGCCTGACCTATCAGGTGGCGCCTTTGCCCCGGGGGCTGCATGTGATCACCGACGTGCGGCTGGCACCGGACTGGCAGGCGCGGCTGGCCGATCTTGGCTGCCGCGTGACATTGACCTGAACATGATCATTGACCCTTCAAGGAAAGCACGTCCCATGGCCTCGATCACCGAAACCGTTATCCGGGGGCAGTTCCCCTATTGGCAGGCCGCCTTGCATCAGAAGCTGCCGGGGTTGACGGCCGAAACGCTGGTGCTGACCGGCTGCGGCAGTTCCTATTATCTGTCGCAGGCGCTGGCGGCGGTGTTCAACGCGGCGGGGGTGCAGGCGGTGGCCGTGCCGGGGGCGGAATGGGCATGCCGGCCCGAGGCCTATCTGGTGGACCCGTCCAAGGCGCTGGTGATCGGCTTGTCGCGGTCGGGAACCACGACGGAAACCGTGCAGGCCATCTCGGCAAGCCGGGCGAGGGGTTGGAGAACCCTGGCAGTTTCCTGCGAGAAGGACTCCGCGATCCTGCAGGCGGCGGAGGTGCCGTTTTATCTGCCAACCCATCCGCAAGAGGGGATCGTGATGTCGGTCTCGGCCAGTCTGATGCTGCTGGCGGGCCTTCGGCTGGCGGGGGTGGCGCTGGGGGATGGCGTGGTGAAGGCGGCCGAGGCGGGGATGGCGCAGATGGATGCGGGGGCCGGGGCGATCCTGCAGGGCCGCAGTCATTTCGTGTTTCTGGGCGGCGGGGCGATGTATGGCATTGCCTGCGAGGGCGCGCTGAAGTTGCAGGAGATGAGCATTTCCTATTCGCAGGCGTTTCATCCGCTGGAATACCGGCACGGGCCGATTTCCTTGCTGGACGAAGGCTCGGTGGCGGTAATGCTGTATTCGGACGCTGCCGAGGACGAGGCACGCGTGGTCCGCGACATGCAGGCCAAGGGGGCGAAGGTGATCGGCATCGGCGGCCCGGGCGATCTGGCGGTCGATCTGG
>JANLQT010000099.1:0-5892 GCA_031368035.1 Rhodobacterales bacterium
GGGGCGCGATCTGTTGCGTCCCGATCCCGAACGCCACGGCGCCCTGCGGATGACCGAGGCCGCAAGGCCGGTGCTGCGCGGCGAGACCAGCGTTATTCTGCGCGCCGACACGATGGAAGCCCGCGCCCCGGTGCGCGAGGCGAAGGCGATGGTGGCGGACGAGGACGCGGGGCTGTTGGCCGCGCTGAAGGCGCTGCGGCGGCAACTGGCGGAAGAGGCCGGGGTGCCGGCCTATGTGGTCTTTGCCGACCGTACGCTGATCGAAATGGCGGAACGCCGCCCCGAAACGCTGGATGCGATGATGGGCATCACTGGGGTTGGTGCGAAAAAGCTGGAAAGCTATGGCCGCGCGTTCCTGTCTGTCATCACCGGCACCGAGGCGGAGTCCACGCATCCGGCCCGCCGCAAACTGGCCGGGCGCGATGCCGGGACGATCTATGACCGGCTCGCCATGCTGCAACTGCAACTGGCGCGGGGCGAGGACGGCACCGGCAAGCTGATGAGCCTGCCCGCCGCGACGTTGCGCAAAATCGCCGAGCGGCGCCCGACCACCCTGTCCGACCTCGACAGGGCGGGGAACCTCGGGCCGCAGAAGCTGGAGCGGTTCGGAGAGGCCTTTCTCGCAGTCTTTCAAGCCGACTGACCTCTCAACCACCGCCCTTCCCCACAATCATCTTCCCCAAATATTCCCACAGGGGGTCTGGGGGGTGTGAAACCCCCCAGCTTTGGCCCCCGGCGCGTCAGGTCCCGGTCAGCGCCTCGGGCGGCGGTGTGATCGGCAGGGCGCCTTCGGGGCAGAACTCGGCCAGAACGTCCAGAATGGCCACCCGGCGCAAGGGTTTGGTCATGTAGCGGTCGATGCCGGCGGCGAGGATGCCTTCGGCATCGCCGTCCATCGCATGGGCGGTCAGGGCAACAATGGGGATATGCGCGCCGGGCTTTTCAAGGCGCCGGATGGCACGGGCGGCGTCGCGGCCGTCCATCTCGGGCATGGAAATGTCCATGAAGATCAGGTCGGGTTTGTAGCTTTGGTACAGATCGACCGCTTCCAGCCCGTTGCCCGCAAACACCAGATCGATCGACAGGTCGCGCACCATCTTCTGGAACACCAGCTGGTTGGTGCGGTTGTCTTCCGCCGTCAGCACCCGCATGAGGCGCGCTTCGGCCAGAACGGGCGGATCTTCGGGTGGGGCCTCTTCCAGGGCCGGGCCGCTGAGCAGTTGCAGGGCGCGGTAAAGTTCCGCCCGCAGCACCGGCTTTTGCAGGATCGCGGCGAGGTCCGAGGCGGTATCGCTGTCACGCGCCGCCGCAGGGTTCGAGGACAGCATCACCACCGGCATGGTGAATCCGCCGGCGCGCAGACGGGAGAGAAGCGCCATGCCGTCCATGTCGGGCATCTGGTGATCGGTGATGACAACGTCGAATTCCGCGCCGTTGGCCAGAACCTCCAGCGCTTCGGCGCCAGAACGGCACAGGACGGTCGCCACGCCGGAAGGGGTCAGTTGCCGTTCCAGGATGGTGCGGTTGATGAACTGGTCGTCCACCACCAGCGCGCGGTGGACGGTGATGGGCAGATTGGGCAGCACCGTTGCTTCGGCCACCGGAAGGGTCAGCTGGAAACCGAAGGAGGAGCCCTTGCCGACCTCGCTGTCCACCCAGACCGCACCGTCCATCCGCTCGATCAGGCGCTGGGTGATGGCAAGGCCAAGGCCGGTGCCTTCGAACTTGCGGTTGGACTCGCTTTCAACCTGATTGAACTCGCCGAAGATGTGGTCGAGATATTCCGCCGGGATGCCGATCCCGGTGTCTTCGACCGTCACGTGCAACTGTTGTTGGCCGGGTTCGGTTTCCAGCCCCACGACGCGGATCAGCACATGACCCTTGTCGGTGAATTTCACCGCATTGCCGACGAGGTTGGTCAGAACCTGCCGCAGCCGACCGGGATCCGCGACGTAGCGCGTGGGCAGGAACATGTCGAAATCGACCATCAGGTCAATGCCTTTTTCGCGGGCGCGGGGTTGCAGCAGCATTGCGACCTCGTGGATCGTGCGTTCCAGATCAAAGGGTTCCGGGCGCAGGGTCAAGCGTGCCGCCTCGATCTTCGAATAATCCAGGATGTCGTTGATGATGACCAGAAGCGCCTCACCCGAGGATTTTATGGTCTCGGCAAACAGCCGTTGTTCCGCGGTCAGGCCTGTGTCGCACAGCAGTTCCGCCATGCCGACGACGCCGTTCATGGGGGTGCGGATTTCGTGGGACATGTTGGCGAGGAAGGCCGATTTGGCGCGGCTGGCGGCTTCGGCCTCTTCGCGGGCGATGCGCAGGGCTTCCTGCTGTTCCTTCATCTCGGTGATGTCGATGCGCAGGCCGACCCGGCCGCCGTCGGGCGTGGGGTGGTCATAGGCGCGGATCCAGCGGCCATCGGCGAGGTGCTGTTCGTGGCTTTCGTGCGGATTGTCGTGCCGGTCCTGCAAGCGCTCGGTCAGCCATTCCTCTTCCCGGCCAACGGCGTCAGGGTGTTGGCCGTGGGTCAGGCCAAAGCGCAGGATATCTTCGAACCTGGCGCCGGGCTGCATTCCCCCGGCGGACAAGGCATAGATGTCGCGGTAACGCTGATTGCTGGTCAACAGACGATCCTCCCGGTCGAAAAGCACGAAGCCGTCGGGGATCGCTTCAATCGCGGCCCAGATGCGCATCTGCTCGGTGATGTTGATGGCAAGGCTGACCACATCACCATCGCGCGCGCGGCGGTTGACGAGGCGGATGTAGTTGCCGTTGGCGTATTTCAGGACGTGGGGTTCGGCCTTGTCGGCGTTGAGGCCCTGCAGGATATCCCCGGCCCAGGTTTCGACCGGATCATCGCCAAGGTCGAGAAGGCCGCCGGTGGCAAGGATCGTCAGCATCTCGTCAAAGCCGACGCCGGGGGCGACGGGTTTGCCGCGGAACGGCGCGAGATAGGCGTGGTTGGCGGTCACCAGCTTGAAATCGGCGTCAAAGACCGCAAAGCCGTCCTTGATCGTGTTGATGGAATCCCACAGGCGGCGTTCGGCCATGACGGCGGTGGTATGGGCCTTGTCGAGGTCCTTGACGAAGCGGGAGTTCTGGCCTTTCAGCACCTCGGCTTCCGACAAGGCGGACCGCGCCTTTTCGCGATGTTCGACCACCTGATCGGACAGCGACCGTGCATGCAGCGCCAGTTTTTCATTGGCGGCAAACAGCTCGCGGCTTTTCTGTTCCAGCAGCCGTTCCGCTGCCAGCCGAAGCCGTCGCTCTTTAGAAAGACGTTCTGCCAGATCCATTCAACCCACCCTTGCCCCGGGCCTTCAGCCCAGGGGAATCGGGTTCAGCATCCGGTAAAGCGGTGAACGGGGGCTTAACGACGATGGGGACTTCGGGCAGGGAATCTGTTGCCAGTCCGCGCCGCGCCATGCGATCCTGACGGCGTTTTGGTAGAGGGGGATTTTCCATGCGTTTTCCGCGGATGTTGGCAATTCTGGCGCTTGCCCTTGTCATGCCCCTTGCGGTGGTCGCTGACCCGCTGATCCCGGCCAAGCGGTTGCAGATCTGGGACAATACCGACCTGCCGAAGGGCGATCTGTCCTCGATCTTCGACACCGACATCAACGCCTGCGAGCGGGCCTGCCTGAACACCACCAAATGCGAGGCGCTGGTGTTCAACACCCGCAACAATTCCTGCTTTTTGAAGGCCGGAAGCCTGACCCCGCAAAGCTTTGACGGCGCCTATTCGGCCTTTGTGATCAAGGCAGACCCGGCCACAGAGGCCGTCGCCAAGACCCGTCGGGAGAAGTTGGCGTTTCTGTTTGACGGTGACATCGGCTCTGCTACCGCAGTAGCCGCCGATCTGGCCAACCAGTTTACTACCAACGGTTTTTCCGCGGAAGAACATATGACTTCGGCCCATGACAGCGAGACTTCAGGCGATTATGGCAGCGCTTACCGGTTTGCCGGAGCGGCTGTGGTGGTTTCGGATGCCTCGGCCGACTGGGCAGAATATGCGCGGTTGCTGCTGGCGGCGGCGGACCGCGATGCGAACAACGCCTCCACCCTGCGGCAGAGCGCGGTCGATGCGTCGGTGAACGCTTTTCTGCGGTCGGGCGGCAAGGCCGAGCGGCACAATATTCTGGTCACCATGGGGACCGCGCTGGAAGCAGTGGGCCGGGGACGGGACAAGGTGCAGGCGTTGCGGCTGGCGCAGGATTTGCAGCCGCGCGACGACACGGCTGCGGCGCTGGATGATGCGATTGCGAAATACGGATTCCGTATTACCGGCAATGATGTGCAGGCCGATACGGCGCGGCCGACGATCTGCGCCACCTTCTCGGAGCCGCTGGATACGGCGGTGGATTATTCCAGTTTCGTGCAACTGCCCGAGGCCGGGCTGTCGGTGGCGCTGGATGGCGACAGCCGCTTGTGCGTGGAAGGCGTAAGCCACGGTGCGCGCTATACTGTGACCTTCCGCGAGGGCCTGCCTGCGGGCGATGGCCAAAGCCTGGCGAAGTCGGTGCCGATTACCCAGTATGTCCGGGACCGGTCCCCGGGGGTGCGGTTTGCGGGGCGCGGTTATGTGCTGCCCCGGATTGGCGAGGCGTGGTTGCCGGTGCAGACGGTGAACACCAAGACGCTGGACCTGACGCTGTACCGTGTCACCGACCGCAACATGCTGCGCGCCATTCAGAACGGGTATTTCAGCCAGCCGATTTATGACTATGCCGAGTATGACTTCCGCAGCCAGATCGGCACGCAAATCTGGACCGGCGAGGCGACAGTGGGGCAAGAGGTGAACAGCGATGTCACGTCTCGGCTGAACCTGACGGAGGCGCTGAAGGGCCAGACGGCGGGGATCTTCGCACTGAAGGCGGCGGTGCCGGGGCTGGATCCTTATGATTTCCCGCCCGCGTGGCAGTGGTTCACGGTGTCGGATCTGGGGATGACGACGTTCTTGGGCGTGGACGGGCTGAATGTGATCCTGCGGGGCCTCGGGGATGGCGGGGCGCGGGCCGGGGTTGCGGTGGAACTGCTGTCGCAGGCCAACGAGGTTCTGGGCACGGCTGTGACCGACGATCAGGGGCTGGCGCATTTTGATGCCGGGCTGACGCGGGGAACGGCGGGGGCGTCGCCTTCGCTGGTGGTGGCCAAGGCGGGGACGGATGATCTGGCGTTCTTGTCGTTGCAGGATGCCGAGTTTGATCTGTCGGACCGGGGCGTGACAGGCCGCGAGCCTGCCGGGCCGGTGGATGTGTTCCTGACGACGGACCGGGGCGCTTACCGTGCCGGGGAGACGGTTCATGCGGTGGCGCTGGCGCGGGACGGCGAGGCGCAGGCGATCGAGGGTCTGCCGCTGACGGCGATCCTGAAGCGGCCGGATGGGGTGGAGTATTACCGTGCCTTGGCCGACGATATTGGCGCGGGGGGGCATGTGTTTGACCTGCCGATTCAAGGCTCTGCGCCGCGCGGGGTATGGCGGATGGATGTGTATGCTGATCTGGCGGGCGATCCGGTGGCCAGCCAGACCTTCCTGGTCGAGGATTTCCTGCCGAAACGGATCGACTTCAAGTTGAGCCTGCCGAAGGATCAAGATGTCCGGCTGGGCGATGTGCCTCAGGTGAAGGTGAACGCCAAGTATCTGTTTGGCGCTCCGGGCGCGGGTCTGGCGGTGGAGGGCGAGGTTCTGCTGCGGCAGGCCGCCAAGGTGGACGGGTTCGAGGGGTATCTGTGGGGGCGCGAGGATCTGCCGTTCTCGGCCCAGATCGCCAGTTTTGAAAGCACGGTGACGGGCGACGACGGCAAGGCGGTGGTGAACGCGGCTTTGCCTGCCGTCGAAGACCCGATGCGCCCGTTGGAGGCGCGGTTCACGGTGCGGGTGGCCGAGGG
>JANLQT010000128.1:0-7638 GCA_031368035.1 Rhodobacterales bacterium
AGGCGCACCAGTTCAAACCCCGGGTCCGACACCAGCGGCGTTCCCGCATCCGAGGCATAGGCAACCACCTGCCCCTGACGCAGCGCCTCCATGATGCGGTGCGCCGCACCCTGCGCGGCGTGATCGTGATGCGAAACCAGGGCGCGGCCCTTCAGCGGCACGCCGTGAATTTCCATCAGATGCCGCAAGGTGCGGGTGTCTTCCGCCGCCAGAAGGTCGGCTCCGGCCAGCACGTCCAGCGCATGCAGCGTGATGTCGCGCGCCGCGCCGATGGGGGTGGCGACCAGATGCAACCCAGGCGAAAGCTTGCGGCCGGCGCCGTCCTCCCAGGTCCGCGGCGGCTGGGTCCCGTCTTGGGTCCCGTCTTGGGTCTCGTCTTGGGGCTCGTCTTCGTCCATCATTTGCATATCCGATCCGAAGCCCAAGTTTACTTCCGCCCTCAATCCGACTAGCCTTGCCGCGATTTTCCGGGCCAGATGTATCCGGCTTCGGCACGTTTCGGGTTGAGAAAAGAAAGTTCGCGCATGTTGTCCCTATTGAACAAGGCCCGCAAGTCGCTCGGTCTGCTGCTCGCTGTCGTCACCGTGCTGGCGCTTGCGGCCTGCGGCACGCCGGCGCCCTCGGGCGGGCCCACCGTGCCCTCCGGCAAAGCCGTGCCTGTGGCTTTGCTGGTGCCGGCCGGTTCGGGCCAGGCGGGCGATGACCTTTTGGCCCGGTCGATCCAGAATTCGGTGCAAATGGCCATCGCTGACATGCCCGGCGTCAAGATTGACCTGCGCGTCTACAACACCGCCGCCGATCCGGCCACCGCTGGCGCCATGGCAACCAAGGCCGTGGACGAAGGCGCCGTGGTCATCCTTGGCCCGGTCTATGCGCAAGAGGCCAATGCCGCCGGTCTGGCCGTCGCCAGTCGCGGGGTCAACGTCCTCAGCTTCTCCAACAATGTCGATATCGCGGGGGGCAATGTCTTTGTCCTTGGCCAGACCTTCGACAACACGGCCACGCGGCTTGCCAGCTATGCCGCAGGCCACGGCGTCTCGCAGATCTTTGTGCTGCATGACCAGACCGCCGCCGGACAGATCGGTGCAGCGGCGATCCAGCGGGCCGTGGCGGCATCCGGCGGAGTGGTTTCGGGCACCGCGTCGTATGAATTCTCGCAGAACGGCATCGTTCAGGCGATCAGCGGCATTGCCTCGCAGATCAATTCCAGCGGTGCGCAGGGCGTGTTCCTGACGGCCGATACCGCTGGCGCCCTGCCCTTCGTCAGCCAGCTTCTGAAGGACAACGGCGTGGACCCGGTCGTCACCCGCTTCATCGGCCTGACGCGCTGGGATATCCCCGCAGCCACTTTGGCGCTTCCGGGCATTCAGGGCGGCTGGTTTGCCCTGCCCGATCCCGCGATCATGGACCAGTTTGGCGCCCGATATCTGGCCGCCTATGGCGAGCCGCCGCATCCGATCGCTTCCATCGCCTATGACGGCATGGCCGCGATCGGGGCATTGGCCAAATCCGGACAGTCCCCGTCCATCGATGCGCTGACCCAGGGCGCCGGCTTTGCCGGGGTGACGGGCGCCTTCCGCCTGAACACCGACGGCACGAACGAGCGCGCCCTGTCCGTGGCGCAGGTGGTGGATGGTCAGGTGTCCGTCATCGACGCAGCCCCGCGCAGCTTCTCAGGCGCAGGATTCTGAGCCGCAAGGTTCTGAGCCGCAAGGTTCTGGGCGGCAGGATTCTGAGCCGCAGGATTCTGAGCCGCAGGATTCTGATCGACGCGTTTTCCGTGACGCCTTGCGGGCCGCTCCCTCATCCGGGTGCGGCCCGATCCACCTACCCCAGGTCCCTCACCGCCCATGCTCTTGCCGCCTGAAACCGTCCTGGACCACCCCGCGATCCTGGCCCGCCTTGACGGCGCACTGGCGCATGCCAAGGGCCAGCCCGACGCCCGGCCCCTGCGCGCCATCGCCGGGCAGATCCTGGCCGAGGCCAAGGCCGCCGCCAACGCCAGGCTGGAAGCCGCGTTCCTGCTGCATCCGCTGACCTCGGCGCGCGAGCTGACCCATTCCCAATCGCGCCTGACCGACGATCTGGTCGGCCTGGCGCTGCATGTGGGCCGTCGCTGGCTGCACCCGGCCTCCAATCTGGACGCCTCGGACCGGCTGGCCGTTGTGGCCGTCGGCGGCTATGGCCGCGCCGAAATGGCGCCCCATTCCGACGTGGACCTGCTGTTCCTGCTGCCCGGCAAGATCACGCCCTGGGCCGAAAGCCTGATCGAAAGCGTGCTTTACCTGCTGTGGGACCTGAAGCTGAAGGTCGGCCATTCCAGCCGGACGGTGAAGGACTGTCTCAAACTGGGGCGCGGCGACTTCACCATCCGCACCGCCCTGCTGGAGCACCGCTTCATCTCGGGCGATGCCACACTGGCCAAAGAGCTGGACGACCGGCTGTGGGCGGACCTTTTCCGCTCCACCGGCCCGGAATTCATCGAAGCCAAGCTGGCCGAACGCGGCGAGCGGCACAAGAAGCACGGCGAACAGCGCTATGTGCTGGAACCCAACGTCAAGGAATCCAAGGGCGGCCTGCGCGATCTGCAAACGCTGTACTGGATCGGCAACTACCTCTACCGCGTCGCCTCGCCCCAGGGCCTGGTCGCCAAGGGCCTGTTCAGCCGCGAGGAATTCGACGCCTTCGAACGCGCCGAAACCTTTCTTTGGGCCGTGCGCTGCCATCTGCATTACATCGCCGGCCGGGCGATGGACCAGTTGACCTTCGACATGCAGCCCGAGGTTGCGGCGCGCATGGGCTACCGCGACACCGGCGGGCGCCGCGCGGTCGAGGTGTTCATGCAGGACTTCTTCCGCCATGCCACCCGCGTCGGCGATCTGACGCGCATCTTCCTGACCGGGCTGGAAGCGCGGCATGTCAAGCCCGAAGCCCGGATCCGGGGCCTGTTCAGCCGCGGCAAGGTCGCGCCCGGCTACAAGCTGGTGCAAGGCCGCATCGACGTGACCGACGCCGCCCTGTTCCTGGCCGACCCGGTGAACCTTTTGCGCATCTTCGAAGAGGCGCTCCGGTCAGGCTATCTTCTGCACCCCAACGCCATGCGCCTTGTCGCCGCCAACCTGGACCTGATCGACGAGTCCTTACGCGAAAACCCCGAAGCGCGGCGCATCTTCCTTGACCTGCTGCTCAAGCACGGCAACCCCGAACGCGCCTTGCGCCGGATGAACGAGCTTGGCGTCCTCGCCGCCTTCATCCCCGATTTCGAACCCATCGTCGCAATGATGCAATTCAACGTCTACCACCACTTCACGGTGGACGAGCACATCATCCAGTGCATCTCGTGCCTGGCGCAGATCGAACGCGGCGAGCTGGTGGACGACCTGCCCGTCGTCAGCCGCATCCTCGGCGCCGGGGTCAACCGCCGCGTCCTTTACGTCGCCCTGCTGCTGCACGACATCGGCAAGGGCCGGCCCGAGGATCATTCGATCATCGGCGCGCAACTGGCCCGGCGCATCTGCCCGCGCCTTGGCCTTGACGCGGAAGAGACGGAAACCGTCGAATGGCTGGTCCGCTATCACCTCCTCATGTCCGACATGGCGCAGAAACGCGACATCGGCGATCCGCGCACGGTGCGCGACTTTGCCAAGGCGGTGCAGACCCGCAAGCGGCTGGACCTGCTGCTGGTGCTGACGGTCTGCGATATCCGCGGCGTCGGGCCAAGCACCTGGAACAACTGGAAAGCCATGCTGCTGCGCCAGCTTTACCAGCAAACCAGCGACGCCCTGGAAGGCGGGCTTGAAAGCGTCACCCGCCACAACCGCGAGGATGAGGCGAAGATCGCCCTGCGCCAGCGCCTGCGCGACTGGACGCCCGAGGCGCTGACGCATGAATTGTCCCGCCACTACGCCCCCTATTGGCAGGGCCTGACCTTCGACACGCTGGAGGTGTTTGCCCACCTGCTGACCGGGCTGAAAGATGACGAGATTCGCATCGATTTGCACCCCGAACCCCAGCGTGCCGCCACCCGCGCCTGTTTCGCGCTGGCCGACCATCCGGGCATCTTTTCCCGCCTCGCCGGTGCACTGGCGCTGGTCGGCGCCAATGTCGTCGATGCGCGCACCTATACGTCGAAAGACGGCTATGCCACCGCGGTGTTCTGGATTCAGGACGCCGCCGCTCTGCCCTATGAAGTCGCCCGCCTGCCCCGCCTGCGCGGCATGATCGAGCGCACCTTGAAGGGCGAGGTGCGGCCCAAAACCGCGCTGGCCGACCGTGACAAGATCAAGAAGCGCGAAAGCGCCTTCCGCTTTCCGACCCATATCACCTTCGACAACGAAGGCTCCGATATCTATACCATCATCGAGGTCGATACCCGCGACCGCCCCGGCCTGCTGTATGACCTGACGCGGACGCTGGCGGCGGGCAACATCTCGATTTCCTCGGCCGTCATTGCGACCTATGGGGCGCAGGTGGTGGATTCGTTCTATGTGAAGGACATGTTCGGCTTGAAACTGCACGACCGCCGCCGACTGGACTCGCTCGACAAGAAACTGCGCCAGGCCATTGCCGAAGGCGCCGAAAGGGCGGTGAAGTGAAACCGATCTCGCTGATCCGGGGCGTCATCACCGTCGGCGGCTGGACCCTGCTGTCGCGCGGCGCAGGCTTTGCCCGCGACATGTTGATGGCCGCCTACCTGGGTGCCGGCCCGATGGCCGATGCGTTCAACGTCGCCTTCTCTCTGCCCAACATGTTCCGCCGGTTCTTCGCCGAGGGCGCCTTCAACATGGCCTTCGTGCCGATGTTTTCCAAAAAGCTGGAAGCGGGCGAGGATGCCCACGGCTTCGCCTCCGACGCGTTCAACCTGCTGGCAGCGATCCTTGCCGTGTTCACCGTGATCGGCACCTTTGCCATGCCCTGGCTGGTCTGGGCGATGGCCTCGGGCTTTGCCGGAGACGCGCGCTTTGACCTGGCCGTGACCTATGGCCAGATCGGCTTCAACTACATCCTGTTCATCTCGCTGGTGGCGCTGCTTAGCGGCGTCCTGAACACCTACGGCCATTTCACCGAGGCGAGTTTCGTCCCTGTCCTGATGAACCTGATCTTCATCGCCGCGATGATGCTGGCGGCGCGGATGGGCTGGAACATGGGCATGACGCTCGCCTGGACCGTGCCGGTGACCGGGGTCGCGCAACTCGCCTTCACCTGGATTTCCGCGCATCGGGCAGGCTTCCACCTGCACCTGCGCAGACCGCATCTGACGCCCGAATTGAAGCGCCTCGCGATCATCGCCTTCCCGGCCATCCTCGCGGGCGGCGTGGTGCAGATCAATATGCTGGTCGGGCGGCAAGTCGCCTCCTACACGCCGGGGGCCGTCAGTTGGCTGGTCTACGCCGACCGCCTCTACCAACTGCCCCTCGGCGTCGTCGGCATCGCCATCGGCACGGTCCTCCTCCCCGACCTGTCCCGCCGCCTGCGGGGCAAGGACGATGCGGGCGCGCGGGCCAGCCTGAACCGAGGCGCAGAGCTTGCCCTCGCCCTGACCCTGCCCGCCGCCGTGGCGCTGGTGGTGATCGCCGAACCCCTGTGCAGCGTCCTTTACAAACGCGGCGCCTTCACCAGCGCCGACGCCGCCGCCACTGCTTTGGCGCTGGCCGCCTATGGCGCTGGCCTGCCCGCCTTCGTGCTGCATAAGGTGTTGCAACCGCTGTTCTACGCCCGCGAGGACAGCCGCAGCCCGTTCATCTACGCGCTGTGGTCGATGCTGGTGAACGCCGCCTTTGCCGTGGGCGGCATGCCCCTGATCGGCTTTTCCGCCGCCGCCTGGGCCACGACGTTTTCCGGCTATGTGATGGTCTGGCAACTCTGGCGCGGCTCGCGCCGCATGGGCGAGGCGGCAAGTCTCGACGCGCGCCTGCTTCAGCGCCTGCCCCGCATCCTCGCCGCCTGCGCGGTGATGGGCGTGGCCCTGTGGCTGGGCGAGAAGGCGCTGCATCAGGCGCTGAACGAGCATCTCCTGCGCTACGCCGCTCTGGCCGCTTTGGTCATCGGCGGCTCGGCGATCTATTTCGCCTCCGGCGCCCTGCTGGGCGCGTTCCGCCTGTCCGATTTCGCCCGTAGGATGGGTGATTCACCCATCATTTCGCCACCGCCGGAAAATGATGGGTGAATCACCCATCCTACCGTGCAATTTCGCCAAATCGTGGTTAACGGAATCCTAACGCAAACAGACATAATCGTTGTATTTCAAAGTCTTAATCATTGTTGCACGCGTGCAACAATCTAATTGCACACCCCTACCGCGCCCTGATCCGCTCCAGCAGGCTCGCCCACCCCCCCGGGCTGACGGCAAAAGACAGCACAAACCCCACCCCGAACCCGGCCAACTCTGCCACCCAATCAAACCCGGTCCCGGCCTGCGGGCCATAAATCAGCACACTGCCGATCCCGAAAACCATCCGGAACACCAGCAGAAACCCGATCAGCCGAAACGCCCTGATCTGCGACTGCCCCATCAACTTCTGCCGCCGCCAAAGGACATAAGTGAACCCGCCAATCAGCCCATAAACCCCCGGATACCCCCCCAGCAGAGGCATCGCCGTCCCCGGCACCGCCGCATAGGCCAGCGCCCCCAGCACTGTCGCGGCAAAGAACAGGATCAGGATCGCCCACCACCGGAACACCTCCCCCACGAACTTGCCCAAGGCCAGCGTGATCACCACCACAAACAGCGTCGTGGTCGAGGACATGGACACCACCGGATATGTCACCAGCCGCGTCAGCCCATCCAGCGGAAACTGCCAGACCTCGATCATCTGCCGCATGTATTGGGGCGAAAAGCCGAATCTCTGCACCGCCTCCAGCCGCCAGCCGATCGCCGTTGCCCCCCCCACCAGCCCGCCCTCGCCCGCCGACAGCACCACCTCCATGGCGATCATCGGCAGGACCAAAGCCCAGACCACCATCGGCAACGGGTTCAGCGGCGAGACAGGTTGGTCGTCCAAAGGCGCCTCCGGGCTTTGACTTAGGGTCTGGCCCGGCATAAGGCGTTGGCCCTGAACTTTCCAGATGGAGCATGCCCCATGTCCGAGCCGGTCCAAACGCCTCAGACCTTTCCCCCGCAGACCCTTCCCCCGCAGACCTTTCCCACCCGCATCTTCTCGGGCATCCAGCCCTCGGGCGGGCTGACCCTTGGCAATTACCTCGGCGCGCTGAAGCGCTTCGTGGAAAAGCAGGATGAGGGGAACGAGACGATCTATTGCCTCGTGGACATGCATGCCATCACCGTCTGGCAAGACCCCGCCAAACTGCGCCAACAGACCCGCGAGGGTGCGGCGGGCTTCATCGCGGCGGGCATCGACCCGAAGCGGTCGATCCTGTTCAACCAAAGCCAGGTCTCGGCCCATGCCGAACTGGCCTGGATCTTCAACTGCGTCGCGCGCATGGGCTGGATGAGCCGCATGACCCAGTGGAAGGACAAGACCGCCGGCAAGAACGCCGAAGCGGCCAGCCTTGGCCTGTTCGCCTATCCCGCCCTGATGGCCGCCGATATTCTGTCTACAAAGCGACGCATGTCCCGGTGGGCGAGGATCAAAAGCAGCATCTGGAACTGTGCCGCGACATCGCGATCAAGTTCAACAA
>JANLQT010000129.1:0-3996 GCA_031368035.1 Rhodobacterales bacterium
CGCCCGCGTTTTTGCGCCTTCATCACCGGGGCCACGGCCTGCGCCATGAAGAAGGTCCCAGACAGGTTGACGTCAAAGATGTCCTGCCAGTCACTGGCCGAAATCTCTTCGATCGGGCGACCCTTTTGGCCGCGCACGCCGCCAGCGTTGTTGATCAGAATGTCGATAGCGCCGCGATGGGCAATTGCCGTGACGGCGGCCTGAACGGCGTCGCGGTTGCCCACGTCGACCACAGCCGTCTCGCAGGCGGGGCCGCACAGGTGCTGGGTTTCGGCCAGACCCTCGGCGTTCACGTCCAGCGCAGCAACCCGCGCGCCCCTGGCGACAAAGGCTTGCGCCATGGCGCGGCCAAAGCCGTGGGCGGCGCCGGTGACGATGACGCTGCGACCTTCGAAAGTGATGATCATGGGTGGCCATCCTGTTCGGCTGCGGCCAGCACGGCCAGATTGTCCAAGCCCAACGCCCGCCTGCCGTCCTCAATGTCCTGGATCAGCGTCATCAGCCGGGCAGTCAGCGGGGTCGCAATGCCATGTTTGGCTGCCACCGCCACGATGGGGCCAAGCTGTGCCAAAACCTCGGTCTTGCGCTTTCGCACGGCCAGATCGCGCCAGATGCCGGAATGCGACTTGGCTGATTTGCGATTGTGCACGACCATGTCGTTGAACGAGGTGTCGATCAGCGACTGCGCGGCGTCGGGCCGGAAGGCTGCCGGGTCAAAGCCGTCGAAAGCCTCTGTCCTGATCCCTTCGGCCGCGGCAACGGCACCGGTTTCCTGACCAAGTCGGGTCAGGACGGCGCGGGCATCGGGGTTGGCCAAAACGTCGGCGATGCTGTCGTTGGTGACGGCGGTTGCGAACAACAGCGCACCATAGACCAGCTTGCCCCAGAGATAGCCCCAGATGTTTTGCGTCAGAACGGCCTTGGGTTCGAACTCCTGCATCAGGCGGTGCAGGGACTGGATGCGGGGGGACAGCGTGCCGTCCAGCTCGCCAATCACCACCGCGCCGTGGCCGGAATAGTGCACGACACCCGGTTCCAGATAATCCGCGCCAAAGTTCACAAAGCAGCCAATGGTGCGCTGGGGGCCGACCACCCGCGCGATGGTCATCTCGTTCAGACCGTTCTGGGCCGAGACGACCATGCCATCAGCAGCCAGATGCGGGGCAAGGGCCGCAACCGCCGCCTCGGTATGCTGGGCCTTGACGCAGAGGAAAATCAGCGGATGCAGGCCCTTCACGTCTTTCGGCAAAAGCGCCGGGGCTTTGACCACATCCTCATAGATCGGTCCTGCGATGCGCAGGCCATGGGCATTGATGGCCGCGACATGATCGGCCACCGAATCCACAAAAGTCACCGGATGCCCGGCCCGCAAAAAGGCCGCCCCCAACGTGCCGCCAATCGCCCCGGCGCCCCAGATGACGATGGGCGTGGTCAAGACCACGGCCCTTGCATCAGCCCTCGGGTTTCAGTGATGGCAATGTCCCAGATCGCCTGCATCTCGGCATCGGGGCGTTCATAATAGCCGCCAAAGTTGCCATCGCCCAACAGGGCCCGGGTGTCCGCCGGGTTCATGGCATGCATCCGCGCGAAATCCACCATCGGTTTCTGCTGGCTGGGCAGAATGGCCCCCGGCAGCCGCGTCCAAGGAAAATTCTCCATCCACGAGGCATGCGAGGCGACGGGGTCCGTATCCTGCACCGCCTGCAAGGTTTTGGGGGCGTTCCACCAGTTGTGGAACTTGACCTTGCAATCGGGGTTGTCGGCCATCCATTCGACCGCAAAGCTGCCGGCCGGGGCGTTGCCGCCGTGACCGTTGACCATGAAGATGCGCCGGAATCCCTGCACCTTCAGGCTGTCCAGAATGTCGCGGATCAGACGGACATAGGTGTCGACCCGGATGCTGACCGAACCCGGATAGGCCAGGAAATAGGGGGTCACCCCGTAGGCCAGCACGGGAAAGACCGGCACGCCCAGGGGGGCTGCCGCTTCGACCGCCACCCGCTCTGCCAGGATGGAATCCACCGACAGCGACAGACCGGCATGCTGTTCGGTGCTGCCCAAGGGCAAAATCGCCAGATCGTCGGCCTTCAGGTAATCCTCGACCTGCTGCCAGCTCATCTCGGAAATTTTCATGAAGCTTCCTTTCTGGAGGGAGTCTCGGCATGGGTTTCGGCCAACTGGCCTTGCGCAGGAGACAAGGGGCTGAGAAGCGGCATCACCAGTCGGTCGATGTCGCCGGGGTCGGGGATGTGGCGGTATTCGATGCGAGCGGCCCCGGGCTTGGCCATCCGGGCCGCCTCGTCCGCGCCGGTGGCCAGCACCACCACGTCACAGTCTGCCAGAAGGGCGGCAATCCCGGGGTCATCCAGATTGACCGCCACGATGTCGCGGACATGGGCCGCAAAGCGTCGCACCCCAAGCGTCAACACCGGCAGGAAATCGGCAAAGCGTGACACAACGCCCACCCGCGCCATCGGATCGATGGACGCCAGCGCCATCCGCGTCGCCTCGGACGGGATGAAGCGGATCGACAGGATGGTCACGCCCGGAATGGCCTCGGTCACGGCATCTTGCAGATTGGCAAAGGTCAGCACCAGATCCGCCCCGCCCAGCCGTCCGGCCCGCTCTGGCTCGGCCGATATCTGGTCCAGTGTCGTCGCCTCGACCACGGCATGATCGCCCACCTGCGCCGCCACACGCGCGGCATAGCTTGCGGTCGCATCGGCAAAGAGGCCGACCATAACGATGAACTTGCGCCGGCCCAGTGCCAGCCGCGTGGTCACGCGGGCGTTGATCAGCCCCGCGACATCCGCAACCTGCACCCCCAGGCCCAGCGCCAGATCGGCCGCCAGATCAATCGCCGCGCGCAGACGCGCAAGATCAGCCCCGCCCGCCAGTCGCGCCTGCGCCGAATCAGCGACAATGGTGCCAGATCCCGACCGCGTCTCGATCAGCCCCGCCGCCTTGAGTTCGGCATAGACCTTGGCCACGGTCATCGGCGCCACTTCGGCCTGAACGGCCATGTCGCGGACGGAAGGCAAGCTAGCCCCGATCGGCAGTTCGCCAAAGGAAATTCCGTGCTCGATCGCACCTTTCAACTGCTGGCGCAGCGAAAAGCCACTTTTCCGATCAATTTGAACCTTCAAGAGCTTCTCCAGCCGATACATATATATAGAACACTTAAGCGGCGATTTACCCTATAATTCAACAGTCTGCTGGCATTATCAACAGAAATAAGCAAAAACTGCATTGTTGACAGAGTTTTGCTGTCGTGGGACGTTGTAGCATAATAGAACACTAACCAGAAACTCGGAGGTTGTTCACATGAAGCTGTTTTCACTGGCTGCCCTAGTGGCGGCTATACTCGTAGGCGGGCCGCTTGCGGCTGAAACGGCGGACAGGGGCGGGGTTATGACCTATGGCCGCTATGCCGACAGCATGTTCCTTGACCCGGTTCTGAATGACGCAAACGTCGATATCTGGGTGCTGTCCAACATCTATGATACGCTTTTGCTGCCCACGAATGACGGTCAGGGCGTGCAGCCAGGGCTTGCGACAGAGTGGAAAGTCTCCGACGACGGCATGACCGTGACGCTGAAGCTGCGCGAGGGCATCAAGTTCTCGGACGGCTCGCCCATTCTGCCGTCAGATGTGGTCTGGTCACTGAAACGGGCCGCGACGCCCGACAACGGCATCTGGGGCTTCCTGGTCAGCGCCATTGCCGACGTCACCGGGTCCGATGATGGCACGGTTGTGATCACGCTCAACCGTTCCGATCCGTCGATCATTCCGGCGCTGACCGTGTTCAACACGGCCATCATGCCGCAAAAATTGTTCGAGGCGGCCCCGGGCGCCACTGATGCCGAAAAGGCCAAGGCTTTTGCCGAACATCCGGTGGGCTCTGGCCCGTTCATGTTCGACAGCTGGGCGCGCGGGGCCACGATGAAGCTGGTCAAGAACCCCTATTACTGGGCGATGGGCGATGACGGCAAACCG
>JANLQT010000130.1:0-8093 GCA_031368035.1 Rhodobacterales bacterium
GTCTGCTGCCATGCCTTGCATGTGCAGCGAGTTACGGGCGACACCGCGCGAATGTTCGCGCAAAAGCGCATTGGTGGCGGGGCAACGGTAGCCAGACAGCAGAAGGTAGGGTTCTTTGACATCCAGCAGGCGATGGGTCGCGGCGATGATGTCCAGATTGCGCGGGTCCATGGCGTGGATATCGTCGGTCCGCCAGTCGCGCATGAAATGGTTCATGTCTTTAAGCACTTCTGGAATGTACTGGCCGTTCACCCAGTAGATCGTATCGACGCTTTCCCCGGTTCTCTGCGAGGTCATCTTGACGCGCCGGATATCGCCAGCGCCCTTCAAAAACCCGAAGGCGTTGGAATAGGTCGGAGCGGCGGCGATGGCTGTTGCCGCAAATGCTCGCAGCAAAGTGCGGCGCGAAAGTCCCGTGGAACCCGTGTTTGTCATTGAAAGCGCCTGTCCCGTCGCCGATTGTTTGCCGTCTTTAACCGACGGTTCCGTCTCAACTCGTCTCGACTGTGCGTTTTGATGCCACAATCTTTTGAACAGCCCAACAACAGAATCGTCGAAGTTTCACGCGTCTGTGTCCTATCGGCGAAAAATCGCTGAACGATTCAGCCCACTTCGGCGATGCAGCGCCCGCAGGCGTGCAAAGCCTATCCGTTCGCATAGGGTTGAGGGGGCGGGCAGAGGGCACCGCAGAGCCGCTTCGGGGCCGCTGCGGGGCCGCGTGGCATTCTTGCGACAAGCATGACAAAGGCCGCCGCGATTCACCGACTTGTGCGGCGGGGTCGGTTTACAGTGACGTGATTTTGCCGGACAGTGTGCCAAACTCGCCCATATTTCAGGATGTTCCGATGCAGGTGCAGCGGCTTTGTTCTCGGTCCTTCGGCCTCATTGCGGCCCTGACGCTTTCCACCGCGTTGATGGCCAATTCCGGCCTGGCACAAGCGGTCGAGCCTTTGGCGTTCCAGCAGGCGCTGGCGGCCAGCGCGGCCGAAAGCGATGTGGTGGCAACCTGGTATGCCGGGCATCAGTTCATCACCTTGTGGACCGGCCCGCAGGACGCAGCGCGCCGGCAAGCGCTGTTCGCCGCGCTGGACACGGCGGCGGACAATGGTCTGCCCGTCGCCCGCTATGAAGCCGGGGCGCTGCGTGCCGCCTTTGCCAGCGTGCAGACCGAAGGCGACCGGGGCCGGCTTGAGGCTGCGATGACCAAGGCCTATCTGCAATTTGCCCGCGATATCGCGTCCGGCGTGCTGGTGCCAGCGCAGATCGATCCTGGCATCAAGCGCGAAACGGTGCGGCCGGACCCGAACCTGTTGATGGTGGCGGCGCAGGGCGCGGATTTTGCAGGATTTCTGGCCAGCCTGCCGCCGCATGCACCCGAATATGCCCGCCTGATGAAGGAAAAGTTCCGGCTGGAGGACAAGATTGCCTCGGGCGGTTTTGGCGCGGTTGTGCCGGTCAAATCGTTGAAACCGGGCGCCACTGGTCCTGCGGTCATCGCGCTGCGGGACCGGCTGATCGCGCTGGACTATCTGCCGCGCTCGGTCACGGCGGTTTATGATGCCAGCCTGCAGGCGGCGGTGCAGCGGTTCCAGTCGGACCGCGGCATCACGCCGGACGGCGTGGCGGGCGAGGCGACCGTTGCCGCGCTGAACGCCAGCCCCGAGGATCGGCTGAAATCGGTCATCGTGGCGATGGAGCGTTTGCGCTGGCTGGGTAATGGCCCGCTCGGGCAGCGGCATATCTGGGTGAACCAGCCCGCGTTCGTGGCGCAGATCGTCGATGACGGGGCGATCACCTTTGCCACAAGGGTGGTGGTTGGCAAGATCGGCAAGGATTTCGAGAGCCCGGAATTCTCGGACGAGATGGAATATATGGACATCAACCCGACCTGGTCAGTGCCAAGGTCCATCGTCGTGAGGGAATACCTGCCGCAGTTGCAGGCCAACCCCAACGCGCAAGGCCAGTTGCAGGTGATCGACCGGTCGGGCCGTGTGGTGCCGCGCGGCGCAGTCGATTTCGCGGCCTATACCGCCTCGAACTTCCCCTTTGCGCTGCGCCAGCCGCCGATGGATGGCAACGCGCTGGGGAAGGTGAAGTTCATGTTCCCCAACCCCTACAACATCTATCTGCATGACACCCCGTCCAAAAGCCTGTTTGCCAAGGAAGTGCGCGCGTTCTCGCACGGGTGCATCCGGCTGGGAGATCCCTTTGATTTTGCTTATACTTTGCTGGCGCGGCAGTCGAACAACCCCAAGGGCCTGTTCGCCAGCTATCTGAACACCGGCATCGAAAGCGAGCTGCGGCTGGACGAAAAGGTGCCGGTGCATCTGGTGTATTTCACCGCGTGGCCGAATGCCAAAGGCGGGATCGACTATTTCCGCGACATCTATGGCCGTGACAAGGAAGTGTTTGACGCGCTGAATGCGGTCGGTGTGATCCTGTCCGGGCCGCAGGGCTGAGCGGCGTCCTGAAAGGCAAGACAGATGGTGACGGTCAGCGACATCGCGGCGGCTTTGGGCGCGGAGTTCGCGGGCGATGGGGCCTATGTGGTGCTTGCCGCAGCCGAGCCTGCGGCAGCCGGACCCGAGGATCTGGCGCTGGCGATGGATGCCAGATATGCGGCGGGGCTGGCCAAGGGGCAGGCGGGCGCGGCGCTGCTGTGGCCGGGGGCCGATTGGCAAAGCTTTGGCCTGAAAGCTGCGATCTTCGTGCCGCGCGGGCGGCTGGCTATGGCCGGGCTGACCAAGATTTTCGACCCAGGCCCGCTGATGCCGCCCGGCATCAGCCCGCTGGCGGCGATTGACCCCAGCGCGCGACTGGGGCTTGGCGCGGCGATCGGCCCTTTCGTGGTGATCGGCCCGCGCGCCGTGATCGGCGACAGGGCACGCATCGCGTCCCATGTCTCCATTGCCGAGGGCGCGCGGATCGGCGCGGATGTGCTGCTGTTTCAGGGTGCAAGGATCGGCCACCGCGTGGTGATCGGCGACCGGTTCATCGGGCATCAGAACTGCGTGGTCGGTGCGGATGGGTTCGCCTTTGTGACGCAAGAGAAATCGGGGGTTGAAGAAGCTCGCCAAAGCCTTGGACAACGCAAGGAAATTCACGATCAAAGCTGGCATCGGATTCATTCGCTTGGCTCGGTTCGGATCGGCGATGACGTCGAGATTGGCGCCAATTCCTGCATCGACCGGGGCACGATCCGCGACACCGAGATTGGCCATGGCACCAAGATCGACAATCTGGTGCAGGTCGGCCACAACGTCCGCATCGGCCGCGATTGCATGATGTGCGGCCAGTCGGGGGTGGCGGGCTCGACCCGGATCGGGGACCGGGTGGTGGTGGGCGGCCAGGCCGGGATCAGCGACAACATCTTTATCGGCGATGACGTGTTGATTGGCGGTGGAAGCGGGATATTGACCAATGTGCCCAAGGGACGGGTGATCCTTGGCTATCCGGCGGTGAAGGTCGAAACCCATATCGAGATGCAAAAGGCGCTACGCCGCTTGCCTCGTCTGGCCAAACGGGTGGCCGAACTGGAAGCGCAGCTTGGGTTCGCGCCCGCGTCATCCGTTGTTGGCAGGGCCGCGGCGGATGACTGAGCGGGGGCAGGGGATGCAGGCCGTTGCGATGGGCCAGGGGACGGGCAGCTTTGTCACCGATAACGTCGTCAACGACTGCTTTGTGACCGAGCGCCTTGTGACCGAGATCATCTCGCGTGCGACTCTGGTGCCGCAGGACAGGCTGACGCCGGACGCGCGGCCAGAGGATCTGGGGATTGACAGCCTTGGACTGGTCGAGGCGATCTTTGCACTGGAAGAGGCGCTGGACATCAAGGTGCCCTTCAACGCGCATCAGGCGTCAGGCGGTTCTGCGGCGGGCTTTGATATCTCGTCCATCGGCAGCATCACCGCCGGGGTACAGGCGCTGGTGGCGGCGCGCCGCGCGGCATGAGGCGGGTGGTTCTGACCGGCGCAGGCTCGGTCAATCCGTTGGGCGCGGATGTGTCGGCGACGTTTCAGGCTTTGGCGACGGGACGCAGCGCCATTGGGCCGCTGGAGACCCGCGATCTGGACCGGTTGTCGGTGCGGATCGGCGCGGGTATCGCGGGCTTTGATCCGATGCAGCATTTCCTGCCCGCGCGGGCCGCACAACTGGACCGGTTCGCGCAACTTGCCGTGGTGTCGGCCCGGCAGGCACATGCGGACGCCGGGCTTGCCCCCGGCGCGTGGCAAACCCGGGCCGGCGCGGTGCTTGGCACGGCGGGCGGCGGTTTTGCGACGCAAGATGCGGCCTACCGCGCGGTTTATCAGAACGGCAAGTCGCGCGTGCCGCCTTTGACCGTGCCGAAGCTGATGGGCAATGCGGCCGCTTCTGCCGTGGCCATGGACCTTGGGCTGTGGGGGCCGAGTTTTGCGGTGTCTTCGGCCTGCGCCTCGTCGGGCCACGCCATCGCGCTGGCGGTGCAGATGATCCGCTCGGGGGCTGCGCCGGTCATGCTGGCGGGCGGGGCCGAAGCGATGCTGTCGTTTTCAGGGCTCAAGGCCTGGGAGGCGCTGCGCGTTCTGTCCGAAACCGGCTGTAGGCCCTTCGCCTTGGACCGCGACGGCATGGTGATTGGCGAGGGTGCGGGGGTTTTCGTGCTGGAAGAGCGAACCCACGCCATCGCGCGGGGCGCCCGGATCCGGGCGGAAATCCTGGGTGTTGCGATGGGAGCTGATGCCGAGGATCTGGTGCGGCCGTCCAGCGCCGGGGCCGCCCGCGCGATCCGGGCCGCGCTGGCGGATGCCGGGCTGGCGCCTTCGGACATTGACCTCGTGAAGGCGCATGGCACCGGAACGGCCGCCAATGACCGGGCCGAAGCGCAAGCGCTGCACGCTGTCTTTGGCGCAAATCCGCCCACCATCACCGCGCCCAAGGCCTTGCACGGCCATCTGATCGGCGCGGCTGGCGCGGTAGAGATGCTGACCTGCCTTCTGGCACTGGAACAGGGTCTGGTGCCGGCGGTGCCCTGTGCGCCGGACCCCGGCCTTGGTCTGGATGTGGTCAACGGAAAGGCGCGGCACCTTGCGGTCCGCGCCTGTCTGTCGAATGCGTTTGCCTTTGGCGGGCTGAACGCCGTGCTGGTGCTTGGCCCTGGCTGATCAGCCCTTCGGCGGCAGGGTCTTGGACACCGCTTCAAACCCGGCGGTGAAGCCTTTCAGCGAAACCTCCAGCGTCACGATCTTGTCGGGGGCAACCGCCGGAACGATGCTGACCTCGGCCTTGGCCCCCTTTTTCATCGCCGCCAGCTCGTCCGCGATCAGGCCCACTTTGGACACGCAGCCGTCCCGGGTGCAGAACACGAACGGGTAAACCTTGGGTTGGGCGCCATCGATGGTCATGCCCAGGTTCCGTGTCAGCAAAGTTTCCAGCGGCACCACGACATTGGCCCCTGCCACCGCCGGATTGCCCGGGGGAAGCGCGAAGAAGCTGATTTCGGCAACCGGATTGCCGGTCGCGTCTTTGAGAAGCTGATACAGCAGGCAAGGATCGGCCCCGTCCGCAGTCTTCTTGCAGCGCAGATCCCAGGACTCAAAACTTTGGGACAAATAGGTTTGACCGACCGCCGCGTCGGCCTGGCTCGGCAACGGCGCCGCCACCGGAGCGGCGGGCTTGCCAAGCGAAGGATCGCCGCCAACCTGCTCGGCAGGGGCGGTCGTGGTCGCCGTGGCACCCGTACCCGCCGTGGTGGTGTCCGCGAAAGCGGGAAGGGCCAGGGCCAGCGACAGGGCAAGAATGGCGCCGAACGGGCGAAGATGGGTCATGGAGTTCACCGGGATTGAGTGGTCGGAAGCATCAGGAATTGGCGCTGTCATTAGCACGGGACTGCGGCGCTGTCAGCGGGCAAGCGCATCGTTGCGCCGGTTTTGACGCCCCCGTGCCAGGCATGTGAAGTGCAGAGGTGAACCCGTTGACTTCAAAATGAAAAAGGGCCGTAGAACGGCCCTTTTTCGTATTCATTATTGCTCCCTGTCGGACTGGCCGACTTCATGGAGACGGAAACTAGGCCGGATTGGACCTTGCGTCAACTGGGTTTTGGCGGGGATTTGGCCCAAAACACCGGGGCGGGCGGGACTGCTATACCAAAGCATAGACACGAAAAACGCCGCGCCCCGCAAGGCGCGGCAGTCTGACAGGGAGGAAGTCCGTCGGGGCAGTCACGCGGTCCGACAATTGCAGCTTGGCAGGAACAGGTTAAGGATGTGTTGGACAGGCCGGGCGCTCTGATGCGGGCCGGCGCCAGGCGGGTGGGACAGATGGGCGACAGTATTTTTGTGGGCGGCGGCGGCGAGGCATATGCTGTGCCGCAGCACCTGGCTTTGAATTTCGGCAACCGTCACGGGCTGATTGCGGGCGCCACCGGCACCGGCAAGACGATCACGCTGCAAATCCTGGCTGAAGGATTTTCGGCGGCCGGGGTGCCGGTGTTTCTGGCCGATGTGAAGGGCGATCTGTCCGGCATCGGGGCGGCGGGGTCTGAAACGTCCAAGATGAACGCGCCCTTCCAGGCCCGTGCCAAACAGATCGGTTACGAGCTGACCTATCGCACCTTTCCCGTCACCTATTGGGACGTCTTCGGCCAACAGGGCCACCCGATCCGCGCCACGGTGGCCGAGATGGGGCCGCTGCTGCTGGCGCGCATCCTTGATCTGAATGACGCGCAGGAGGGGGTGCTGAACGTGGCTTTCCGGCTGGCGGATGAAGAACAGCTGCCGCTGGTGGACATGAAGGATCTGCAAGCGCTGATGGTGTTCATCGGCCAGCATGCGGGCGAGATTTCCACGCGCTATGGGCTGGTCGCCACCACCTCGATCGGCGCGATCCAGAGGCAACTGCTGGTGCTGGAAAACGCCGGGGCGATGCCGCTGTTTGGCGAGCCGGCGCTGCAGCTTGCCGATCTGATGCGCGTGGATGCCTCGGGCGCGGGGATGATCAATGTGCTGGCGGCGGACAAACTGATGCTGCAACCCAAGCTTTACGCGATTTTCCTGCTGTGGCTGCTGTCCGAGATGTTCGAGAACCTGCCCGAGGTGGGCGATCCGGACAAACCCAAGCTGGTGTTCTTTTTCGACGAAGCGCACCTCTTGTTCAACGACGCCCCCAAGGCGCTGGTCAGCAAGGTGGAACAGGTGGCGCGGCTGATCCGGTCCAAGGGGGTCGGGGTCTATTTCATCACCCAGAACCCCGCCGATGTGCCCGACACGATCCTTGGCCAGCTTGGCAACCGGGTGCAGCACGCCCTGCGCGCCTTCACCGCCAAGGACCAGAAAGACCTGGCCAAGGCCGCCGAAACTTATCGCCCCAATCCGCGTTTCAAGATCGAGGACACCATCCGCGACGTGGGCACGGGCGAGGCGGTGACGTCGTTTCTGCAAGACAGGGGCGTGCCGGGCGTGGCCGAGCGCACACTGATCCGCTCGCCCTCCAGTCAGGTCGGGCCGATTGATGCGGTCCAGCGCAAGGCGCTGATGGACGCATCCCCGATGGCGGCGAAGTATGATCTGACCGTTGACCGCGACAGCGCCTATGAACGCTTGCGCGCCCGCACCACGCAGGCCGCGCCGCCCGCCGCGCCCGGGGGTGTGGTCTGGCCGGGCCAAACTGCGCCGACGGAAGGGTTCAACAATGCCAAGCGCATCGGCACCAATGCGCCGGACAAACCCGGCCCGGCGCCAAAACCCGCCGCGCGGCATAGCGATACTTTGGCCGAAACCATGATGAAAAGCTTTGGCCGCCAGTTTGCGAACCAGGCGGGGCGCGAAGTGGTGCGGGGGATACTCGGGTCGATCCTGAAGCGCTAGGCGCGTGATTCCCCTTCAAACAATCGCCGCACCTGCCCGCAGCGGCGCCACGGAGTTTTCGAAAACTCCGCTTCGGAGCCTTTGAAGGCTCCGAGCCGATTTCTTTGAAGAAATCGATTTGGCGTGCGCGGTCGTCGTGGCGCCCCCTGGTTTCTATCCAGCCTCATCACGTTCGAGGGGCGTGAAATTCTGGGATTTCACGCGTGAAATGTCTTGTATCACATTGATTTATAATGGATTTACGATTTCTGT
>JANLQT010000146.1:0-5316 GCA_031368035.1 Rhodobacterales bacterium
CCCCTGACGGCGCAGGATAATCCTCAGTCGGCTGGCGCGCGATGGTGTGGATGCGGCTTTCCGCCTGGGCAATCGCGGCAGCGCCGTCCAGCACGGTGAAGCGGCTGTCATAACGGCGGTCTTCCTGCGCCCCCAGCCAGATCATCTCGCCCCGCTCGCGTGCGGCGAGGTCCCCAAGAACATGGTGGGTCGAAGGTTCGATGCCAAGGGCGTAGCCGCCTTCCTGGAAGTGCTGCCATTCATACAGGCAGGGGAGTTGGTCCTTGCGGGTGGTGACTTGCAGGCCAAGACCAAGGCGGTCGTTCACCAGCGCCACGGGGGCCTCGCCAGCGGCATCGGCGGCGGTTTCGTGCTGCCAGACCTGCTCGGCGAAGCGTTCCTGCGGGGCCGGGATGGTCTGATAACCGACATTCTGGTCGCGGTAGCGGTCCACATGCCCGGCCCAGACCACATCCGCAATCGGCGCCAGATAGCGCGCGCCCTCGCCAAGCAGCGGCGCGCCGAGGTTGACGTGGTAGAAGAACATATGCGGCGTTGGTAGGAAGCCGGTGTTGACCACGCGGTCGGTCAGGCGGATTTCGTGGCCTCCAAGGTCGGCCTCGATCCGGCGATAGAGGGTCAGATGCTCGCCAAAGGTGGTGGCCTGGCGGACTTCGCCTTCGGCCCAAAGCACGCATCGGTTGCCGTCCCAGCGCTCGCCATAGCCGGTCAGGCGGGCCGGAATGGCCGAGACGCGGCCGTGCAGGGAGTGCCGGTTGGTCTTGACGCCGGGGTAGTTGTAGTTGGTGGCCGGAACCTCCTCTGGCCCGAGGATATGGTCCAGCCCGCAGGTGACCAGCAGGCCGGAAAAGCTGCGGCCCCATGAGAAGCCGTTCTCGCTGTCGTTTTCATGGAGCGCGGGGTGGCGGATACCCGAGGGCCCGGCCCAGGACAAAGGCGCACCCTTCCAGTCCACTTCGCAAATGTCCATCGCGCGGTCGACCAGCACCGTGAAGCGCAGGCCGGACCCGGTGCGGAAGTCCAGCATCCGCACGCCGCGCTCCAGTCCGTCGGCGAGTTCGACCAGCCGCACGCCGCCAAAGGCCCGGGCATCGCCGGACCTTTGCGCGACCTGGCGCCGGGTTAGGGTTTCGCCGAACAGTTGGACCATCTTAGCCTCGTTCGTGGGCGGCGTTTTGACACGCCGCCGAAGGGTTCAAAGCCCGTGGGCGCGCATCTTGTCTTCGAGGAACTTCTTGGAGCGGGGCACGTCCGCCTCGTCCAGATGTTCCACGATGATTGGAATGTTGGGATGCTTCTGCGCGAGCCTTTGCAAGTAGAGATCGTAGTTCAGCACACCCATTCCGGGGGCATCAAGGGCAATCGCACCGACGCCGCGGAACGTGTGGCTGGCGAGCGCATCATCATCGCCGATGTCGGCGTGCTTTTCCGAGGTGTCCTTGGCGCGGGCGACGTCCTTGGCATGGGCGATCTTGATCTTGTCGCCCAGCGTGTCGAACACCTGATTCAGGATCAGGTCCATCTTGTCGATGTTGTGATCCTCGAAATAGTTCGTGGGGTCCATCAGCAGGCCCAAGCCGGGATGATCGACGGCAGCGAACATCTTGACGGTTTCTTCAACGCTGCCGACGACGTTGTTGACGTAGGTTTCCAGCAGGAAGGTCGCGCCGTGGTCATAAGCGACTTGGGACAGTTCCTTGATCGCCGCCGCGCACATGTCGAAGCCTTCTTCAGACTTGTTCTTTGGGTCGCTCATCCACTCGGATTCGGTGTTGTAAGTGCCGGTTTCCGAGATGACGTAAGGCGTGCCGAAATCGCGGGCCGAGCGGATGATTTCCTTCAGCCGGTCCATGTTGGCTTTGCGGTGGGCAAGGTCGGGGTGGATGATGTTGGTATAGCCCGAGATGCAGCAGATCGGCAGGTTCTGGTTGCGGAAGGTGTCCTGCACTTTCCTGGCCTTGGCCTTGGTGATCTGGCCCGCGCCAAGGTCGATGTCCTTGAAATGCAGGTCAAGCTGCACGGTGTTGAAGCCGTGGGAACGGATGCGCTTGGCCGCCTCCTCTAGCCCGTAGGGGAAATAAGCGGTGAAGATGCCGGTCTGGAACATGGTTGCCTCCCTAGAGTGTTGAAATTTCAGACAGTTTTACGGTGCGGCCCTCGGCGATCGACCTGTAGCCGGCCTCGATCAGCGCCACGGTTTTCACGTTGTCGGCGACGGTCAGGGCCGGGGGCGTGCCGGTGGTGACGGCGTGTTGCAGTTGCTCCATCACGCCGATGAAGGCTTGCGGGAACCACATCGTGTCCCAAGTGGGCGTGACCCATTTGCCGCCGGTGGTTTTCTGGCTGGCATAGGTCAGGGTCGAGGCGGTGCCGGTGGGCCAGCCGATGGTGCCCTTGGCGACGCCCTCGGTGCCGTCGACGCGCCAGTTGATGTGCTGGTCGTTGTCGTAGCCGGTCGCGCGGGGGCCGGACCAGACGTCTTCGAGGCTGACCGCGAGGACTCCGCTGGGGAAGCGCAGCGTCGAGACGGTGATGCCGTCCTTGTGCGGGAAGGTGGTGCGGGGGTCGGTGCGGGTTTGGGTGGTGATCTCGGTCGGATCGCCGAACAGGAAGCGCAGCACGTCAAGGTGGTGAACCGACATGTTCGATAGGGTCAAGCGGTCGTAGCCTTTCAGGAAGTCCTGCCAATGCGGGATCGCGTGCATGTCGATCTGGGCGAAGACTGGCTCGCCAAGCTCGCCCTTGTCGAGGATTTGCTTCAGGACGCGCATCGACTGGTCGTAGCGCATGTTCTGGTTGACGCTGAGGATCTTGCCCGCCTTGGCGGCTTCATCGCGCAGCTTGATCGCCTCATCCAGCGACAGGGACAGCGGCTTTTGCGCGAGGATGCCCTTGATGTGCGGCTGCTTCAGCGCGGCGCGGATCAGGCCGGGTTGCAGGTCGGGCGGATAGGCGATGTCGAGGATTTCGATGGAGGGGTCGGCAATCAGCGCCTCGGGCGTGGCGTGGACTTTCGGGATACCGTAGCGCTGGGCGACGGTTTCGGCCTTGGATTGCGTGCGGCTGGCGATGGCGGCGACTTGGAAGCCTGCTTCCTTGTAGGCGGCGAGGTGGCATTCGGACATGATCATGCCCGCGCCGATGGCCCCGATCTTCAGCCCGCGCGAACGGACGACGGGGTCTGGGGTGAAGCCTTTGGAATCGCTCATGTTATCCTCCCTTAGCTGGCCAGCCGTTGGCCGTCAGCGGCGAAATGATGCATCCGTTCGGGCGCGGCGGCTAGGCTCACCGGCTGACCGGTCTGGAATGTCGGTTGGCCCCGCAGCATGGCGCGCAGAGTCTGACCTTGGGCGGCCAGCGTCAACACCGTGTAGCCGCCGAGCGGTTCGACGGAGATGATGCGCGCGGTGCCGCTTGCGTCGGGGCGAACCTGCAAATCCTCGGGGCGCACGCCCAGTTGGACCGCGCTATGCTGCGACGGGCCAAACAGATCCACGCCCGCCGGAATCAGGTTCATCATCGGCGCCCCCAGAAGCCGCGCGACATAGGCCGAGGCGGGCAAGTCGTAAAGTTCGACCGGCGTACCCACCTGGCAGATCACACCGTGGTCGAGGATGGCCATGCGGTCGGCGACGCTCATCGCCTCTTCCTGATCGTGGGTGACATAGATCAGCGTTCGGCCCGCCTCGCGCTGCATCCGCTTCAATTCCACGCGGGCTTCTTCGCGCAGGCGGGCGTCGAGGGCCGAGATCGGGTCGTCCATCAGGTAGGCGGCGGGATCGCGGACGAGGGCGCGGGCGATGGCGACGCGTTGACGCTCACCGCCGGACAGTTGGGCGGGGTATTTGTGCAGGATATGGGCGATGTGCAGCTTGGCGGCGTTTTCCGCGACCTTGCGGGCGATTTCGGGTTCGGGGACGTGCCGTTCGACCAGCGGGAAGCGCACGTTCTGTTCGGCGGTCATGTGCGGGAACAAAGCGAGGTTCTGGAACACCATCGCGACGTTGCGCTGGGCGGGGGAGACATGGGTGACGGGGCGGCCTCCGATCAGGATTTCGCCTTCGTCGGGGGATTCAAGGCCTAGGATCAGGCGAAGGATCGTGGTCTTGCCGGACAGGGGCGGGCCGAAGAAGCAGAAGAACTCGTTGTCGGGAACCGTGAAGCTGGCGTTGTCCACGGCGAGCGTGGTGCCATAGCGCTTGGTCACGTTGCGGAAGGCGATTTCGGCCATGCTACATCCCCCTCGGCGCGGCGCCGGTGGCAGCATCGAACAGGCGCACGGTGGCGGGGTCGGGGGCGAGGTGCGCGACCTCTCCCAGCGTCAGGGCCGAAGTGTGGTCGAACACCGCCTTGAACCCATCCTCGCCGAGGCCGAGATGCACGATGGTCCGCGCGCCGATGCGTTCGACGAAGCTGACCTCACGGGCGATGCCAGTGTCGGGGGCGACTTGAGACAGGCTTTCGGGGCGGAAACCGTACCAGACCTCGCCCTTCGCGGCGCGTGCGGCGGCGGCGAGGGGTGCGGGCAGGGTTGGGGTCAGGCCCATCGCTCCAAGGTCCACAGACAGACCGTTTGGTGTCTCCACCGGGCGGCCCTTCAGCAGGTTCATCCCCGGCGCGCCGATAAAGCGGGCGACGAAGATGTTGGCGGGGTCGTTGTAGACTTGCAAAGGGGTGCCGACCTGTTGCAGCACGCCATGGTCCATGACGGCGATGCGGTCGGCCATCGTCATCGCCTCTAGCTGGTCGTGCGTCACATAAACCATGGTCTGCCTGAACTGGCGTTGCAGCTGCTTCAACTCGGTCCGCATCACGGCGCGGAAGGCGGCATCGACGTTGGACAGGGGCTCGTCGAGCAGGAAAATCGCGGGCTCCATCACGGCAGAGCGGCCAATGGCGACGCGTTGCAGGATGTTCACTGACAAGCCGGCGGCGGGGCGGTCCAGCATGTCGGTCAGTTGCAGGAATTCCGCCATCGCCTTGGTGCGGCTGGCAATTTCCGCTGCGGGTCGCCGGGTCATCCGCAACCCGTAACTCAGATTCTGCCGCACACTCATATGGGTGAAGATCGCGTAGTTCTGGAACACGAAGCCGACGCCCCGCTTCCCCATCGCGACGCCGTCCATGTCGCGGCCATCAAACAGGATGCGCCCTTCGCTAGGCCGCTCCATCCCCGCGATCATGTTCATCGTGGTGGACTTGCCGCAGCCGGAGGGGCCGAGAAGGGCCATGAACTCGCCATCTGCGACGGTCAGGTCCATGGTCTTGAGGGCGGTGAAATTGCCGAAGTTTTTGACGAGGTTTTCGAGGCGGATC
>JANLQT010000169.1:0-2183 GCA_031368035.1 Rhodobacterales bacterium
GTTGGCGGCACGATTTCCAACCGCAAGGGCGTGAACGTGCCCGATGTGGTGCTGCCGATGCCTGCGCTGTCCGAAAAGGACCGCGTGGATCTGGAATTTGCCTGCGAGCTTGGGGTGGACTGGCTGGCCCTGTCCTTCGTGCAGCGCCCCGAGGACGTGATCGAAGCCCGCGCGCTGGCCCGGGGCCGCGCCGCCATCATGGCGAAGATCGAAAAGCCCGCCGCGGTGAAAGCCTATGACGCGATCCTGCAAGTGTCGGATGGCATCATGGTGGCGCGCGGCGATCTGGGGGTGGAGCTGCCGGTCTATACCGTGCCGCCGATCCAGAAGCGGCTGATCCGCGGCGCGCGCGCCGCCGCCAAGCCGGTGATCGTGGCGACGCAGATGCTGGAATCAATGATCGAAGCCCCGGTGCCGACCCGTGCCGAAGTGTCCGACGTGGCCACCGCGATCTATGAAGGCGCAGATGCGATCATGCTGTCGGCCGAAAGCGCCGCCGGCAAATATCCGATCGAAGCGGTGACCACGATGGATAACGTGGCGAAAGCGGTCGAGAAAGACCCGACCTATCGTCAGGTGATCGAATCGTCCCGGGTGATCCGGCGCGAGACCATCGCCGACGGCATCGTGGCGGCAGCCCGGGAAATCGCGGAAGCCACCAACATCAAGGCGATCGTCTCGTTCAGCCAGACCGGCAACACCGCCTCGCTGGTCAGCCGCGAGCGTCCCGGCGTTCCGATCATCGCGCTGACGCCGCTGCTGTCCACGGCGCGGCGGCTGGCGCTGACCTGGGGCACGCATTGTGCGATCTGCGAGCCGCAGGTCCGGCTGAAAGGCGCGGTTCTGGCCGCCGTGAAGGCCGCAAGGGCTGACGGCTTTGCCGGGGTCGAGGACAACATCGTGCTGACCGCCGGTGTGCCGTTCAACGTGCGGGGCACCACCAACGTACTGCGCGTCGCCCCCTGCGACGAGCGGTTGATTTCCAACGTCGATCCAGAATAACTGTCAGGAGTAAGCGGTTGGCGAGGGGATACGCATGACTCTGGACACCGATCTGATTCTGGTGATCGGCATTGTGGTGCTGGTCCTGTCCATCCCCTCGCTGCTGTCCGCCTTTTCCGAATCGCGCGCGCCCCGGGCCGGGGCGATGCTGGTGCTGATCGGCGGGGTGCTGGTCGCCGTCGCGCTGACCAAACACACCGCCGGCTATGCGTTCTCGGAACTGCCAAACGTCTTTGTCCGCGTGATCGGGCGCTATACCAATTAGGGTCAGGACCTACAAAGTCACTTCGCCCGCGCATGCCGCGTCGTCTTGGCACTTGCTGACTGGGCGGCACCGTCGATCAATGCCGACCGTCGAACAATGCCTATCCATGACAACACTACCCCGCCCATGCAGGTCCGTCATCTGGACATGCAAACGATGACTGGGCTCACAGCCGCCGTCGTCCGTTTGCCGAAGCTTGGCCTCAGGCCGGCACAAACATCGAGATGCGCATGATGCCGAGAGTGTTGCCGACATTGTGGCCGTTGTCGGTCTTGCCCTTGCCGCAAGTATAGGCCTGACCCTGCTTGACCATATAAGGCGGGATTCCGGTCTTGGTGATTTCGAAATCGCCCTGCAGAATGTAGCAGAACATGTCCATGTCCATGACCGGTTGATCCCAGGGGTCCTGCGCGCCGGGCTGATAGATGCCGTCGGCAAACATGACTTTCTTGTAGGCGGCGATCTGCGATTCGACTTCGCCCAGCATCACCAGACGCACTCCTGGGCTAAGGACTTCGCCGTCGGTGGGCCCGTAAGACGGTATGTCCGCCCAAGCCGGAGTCGACACAGTCAGCAGCGGGGTCACCGCTGCCGATACCAATCCGATTGAACCAAGAGAAAGAGCAGACCTGCGATTTACACTAATCATTCATTCCTCCCTGAGTTTTGATTGATGAAAAAGAGTTAATACCATGCGCTCATTTCGCAAAAAAATCAAGGAGACCGGACGCTGCGCCGCCGCCGCTGCAACCGATGCGCCACCAGCGTTATGCCCACGATCGCCATCGCGACAATCGCCGACTTCGGGATAGGAGCACAGCGTCAAAGGCTTGGTCTGCGCGTCCTGGGCCGGGCAAAATGCCTGGTCTCGCCGAGGCACCGAAGGCCGACTTGCCCCGCCGGAGGCTGCCACAAC
>JANLQT010000190.1:0-4981 GCA_031368035.1 Rhodobacterales bacterium
ATCTGCTCGAACTCGTTGACCATCCGGTCCCGCAGCGCGGGGTCCAGCGGGGTCTGCGCCAGCATCGTGCCTTGCACCGGATCGACGAAGGCGGCCTTCAGATCGGCCTCGGAGATCTTGGACATCGACACCGTCTCGGTCGAGGCATAGCCGATCGTCGCCAGCAGCACCGGGGCGGCCGGATAATCGAGGAAGGCGTTGATGTAATCATACGCCTTCTCTTCCTTGCCCGGCCCGTCCTTCAGGTTGACATAACCGCAGAACCAGGACGACGCGCCTTCCTTGGCCGTGCGCTGAAAGCCGATCGGGAAGCCTTCGCCCTGCAGGATCGCCACCGTGTCATTCCACGACCAGGCGATCTGCACCTGACCGGAGGTCATCAGTTGTGCCAGTTCCGACGGGTCGGCCCAATAGGCGACCACATTGGGATGCACCTTGCGCAGCCAGGCGGCGGCGGCGGCAAATTGCTCGTCGTTCACATTGGTCCAGTCGCTGACCCCGGTGGCCAGCAGCGCCAGTGCCCAGACGTCGTCGGCATTGTCGGGCAGCGAGATGCGCCCGGAATATTTCGGATCGGTGAAGACCTGCAGGCTGGCCACATCCTCGGCTGGCACGGTGTCCTTGTTATAGGCCACGGCGGAATAGGCGTAGTCGGTCGGGATGAACCAGACGCCGCCGTCATCCATGAAGCTTTTCGAGGCCAGGAACGCCGGGTCGATTTCCTTGAAATGCGGAATCTTGGTGATGTCCCAGGGTTCGATCAGCCCGGCATCGCGGTATTTCGGGATCATCTGGCTGCAGGGATGCGCCACATCGACCTTGAACCCCGACGAGATTTTCTGGAACGCCTCGTCATCGTCCGCAAAGATCGAATAGGTCGGCGCATCGCCGTTCTTGGCGACATAGGACGGCACGATGTCGGGATTGTCGAAAGACGACCAGTCGAACACGGTCAGTTCGGGATCACCGGCCATCGCGGGGCCGCCCGCAAGGCAGGCGGCAAGGGCCGCGCTGGCGACAAGGGCATTGAAACGGGACATAGGCACTCCTCATGTTGGTTCGGCCCGATCTTGGCGTCGGGGATTTGATCAAAAGTTGCAAGCGACCATAAGAGCGGCGCTTCACGGTCGCAATGCATTTTTTTCGCGCCAAAGCCCGGTCGCGGCAAGTCACGTCTGACAGGACGCAACGGAACAGAGTGCCAATACTTCAGGCGCGTCGGCACGTTTGCGTGATTTTCGGGCAGGGGTTGCAAATGGCGGGCCTATCGGATGCGATGCGCCATCCCCTTTTCAGGGCCAGCCCCTTCTCAGGACCAGCCCCTTCTCAGGAAACCACATGCCCGCGATTGACCTGACTTTCACCCGTGCCCAGTTCCCGGCGTTTGACGGCCCCGCCGCCGAAACGCATGCTTTCTTCGAAAACGCCGGTGGCAGCTATCCCGCCCGCGCCGTGGTGGACCGGCTGCACCGCTTCTACCTTGAACGCAAGGTCCAGCCCTATGGCCCCTTTCCCCGCGCCCAAGCGGGCGGCGCGGAAATGGACGAGGCGCGTGACCGTCTGTCGGCGCTGATGGGCTGCACCCATGACGAGATCAGCTTCGGCCCCTCGACCAGCGCGAACACGTTCGTTCTGGCGCAGGCGGTTCGGCTGTGGCTGCGCGGCAAGAACGCCGCAATCGTGGTGACAAATCAGGACCATGAGGCCAATTCCGGCGTCTGGCGGCGACTGGCCGATGAAGGGATCGAGATCCGCGAATGGCAGATCGACCCGGAGACCGGGCATCTGGACCCCGCAGCCCTCAAGCCGCTGCTCGCCGACGGCAAGGTCCGGCTGGTCGCCTTCCCGCATTGCTCCAACGTGGTGGCCGAAATCAACCCGGTGGCCGAGATTTGCGCGATGGCCCGGGCGGCGGGGGCGCGAACGGTGGTGGACGGCGTCTCCTACGCCCCGCACGGACTGCCCGATTTCCCCGCGCTCGGCTGCGACGCCTATCTGTTCTCCGCCTACAAGACCTATGGTCCGCATCAGGGCATCCTGCTGATCCGCGCCGAGTTCGGCGCCGAACTGCCCGCGCAGGGCCACTTCTTCAACGCCGGCACGCTGTACAAGCGCTTCACCCCCGCCGGCCCCGACCACGCCCAGATCGCCGCCTGCGCCGGCATGGCCGACTATATCGACGCAGCTTACGCCCACCACTTCCCCGCCCCCGCCGACCCGGCAACCCGCAACCGCGCCGTGCACGACCTGATGCGCGCGCAGGAAATCGCGGTGATCCAACCGCTGCTGGACTACCTTGCCGCCCGGAACGATCTGCGCCTGATCGGCCCCCGCCGCGCGGCGGACCGCGCGCCCACCGTCGCCGTGGCGCTGGACCGCGATGCCGAGCCGGTGTCAGAGGCACTCGGCCGCAACGGCATCGCCTGCTGGGCCGGCGATTTCTACGCCGTCCGCCCGATCGAGGCGATGGGCATCGACCGCGCCAAGGGCGTGCTGCGGATGAGCGCGGTGCATTATACCTCGGACGCCGATGTGACGCGGCTGATCGCGGCTTTGGACCGTGTGCTCTGAAGCGATCTTGGGAGGGCTGTCTGCCCTCCCAAACCCGCCAGCCAAACCCGCCCGCCACTATTTGCCTCCAAGATGAAATGCGTGATCCGGATCAGGGCCGCACTCGTATCCTCATGAACAAACTGGGGACATCATGACCGAACCGCTGATCCTGTGGTTTCGCCGCGACTTGCGGCTGGCGGACCACCCGATGCTGGCGGCGGCGCTTAAGGCCGGCTGTCCGCTGATCCCGGTGTTCGTGCTGGACCCCGAAACCGCGGCACTGGGCGCCGCCCCGAAGTTCCGGCTGGGGCTGGCTTTGGCCTCATTTGCCGAGGCGCTGGAGCGGCTGGGCACCCGCCTGATCCTGCGCCGCGGCCCGGCGACCCAGGTTCTGCGCGATCTTTGCGCGGAAACCGGCGCGCTGGGGGTGATGTGGTCGCGGCTGTACGACCCGGTGTCCAAGGCGCGCGATCAGGGCGTCAAGGCGGCGCTGAAGGCCGAAGGGCGGGTAGCCGTCAGCCACGCGGGGCATTTCCTGCACGAACCCTGGACGGTGCAAACCGGGCAGGGCGCGTCCTACCGGGTCTATACGCCGTTCAGCAAGGCCCTGTGGTCGCGCCCGGTGCCGCCCGCCGCCCCTCCGCCGCGTCACTGGCCCAGCCCGGAATTCTGGCCCGCCAGCGACCGGCTGGAGGGTTGGCACCTGTGCCGTGCCATGCAGCGCGGCGCGGCAGTGGTCCTGCCGCACCAAACGGTGGGCGAGGCTGCGGCGCAAGACCGTCTGGCGCGGTTCCTTGCGGGCCCCATCGGCACCTACAAGGCGCGGCGCGATTATCTGGGCGAGGACGCCACCTCGGGCCTGTCGGAAAACCTGGCCCTGGGCGAGATCGGCCCCCGGCAGGTCTGGCACGCCGGTTGGCGCGCGATGCAGGACGGCGCGCCGGGGGCGGAGCATTTCCTGAAGGAACTCCTCTGGCGCGAATTTGCCGGGCATCTGATGCATCACTCGCCCCAGATGGCCACGCAGAACTGGCGGCCCGACTGGGACGCCTTCCCCTGGCGCGGCGACAACCCCGATGCCGAAGCCTGGCGGCGCGGCCAGACCGGCGAGCCGCTGGTCGATGCCGCCATGCGCGAGATGTATGTGACCGGCCGCATGCACAACCGCGCCCGGATGATCGCGGCCAGCTATCTGACCAAACACCTTCTGACCCATTGGCGCGTCGGGCTGGACTGGTTTGCCGAGTGCCTGACCGACTGGGACCCGGCCTCGAACGCCATGGGCTGGCAATGGGTGGCCGGCTCCGGTCCCGATGCCGCGCCCTATTTCCGCATTTTCAACCCCGCCACCCAAGCCGAAACCTGGGACAAGGACGGCTCCTATCGCCGCCGCTGGCTGGCGGAGGGTCAAAGCAACCCACCGCAAACGGCGCTTGACTACTATCGCGCCGCCCCCCTGACCTGGCGCCTTGACCCCGCAGACCCGTCCCCCCGCCCGATCATCGTGCTTTCTGAGGGCCGTGCCCGTGCGCTCGCGTCTTTTGCACAAGGAAACACTTGAGCCTCACCCGCGCTTGGTGGAAACATTAACAAAAAGAAACCGGCCCAAAAGGGGGGGAGAGATGACCACTGCACTTGCGCCAGCCGTTTTCACATCGACCAAGGGCCAGACCGGCCTGCCACGCTATTTCGCCGCCGTGTTCGACCGCGCCCAGTCGCTGGAGCATGGACGGCTTGATTTCCGTATCCCCGACGGGCGGGTCTTCCGCATCGAAGGCAAGGCCCCGGGTCTTGCCGGTGAAATCACCATCCACAATCCGGACGTCTTTGCCCGTCTGATCCGCGATGGCGATCTGGGCTTTTGCGATGCCTATCTGGAAGGCTGGTGGTCCACGCCTGACCTGCAAGGCTTTCTGGACCTGATCCAGATCGGCAATGACCAGGTTTACGAGGCCTTCCCCGGCATGGGCATGGTGCGCGCCTATGAACGCTTCCGGTTCTGGCTGCAATCCAACACCAAAAAGCAGGCCCGCAAGAACATCTCCTATCACTACGACCTCGGTAATGCGTTCTACGGGCTTTGGCTTGACGAAAGCATGACCTATTCCTCGGCGATTTTCAAAACCGGCCAGGAAAGTCTGGAAAAGGCGCAAGAGCAGAAATATGCCTCGATCGTCGATCAGATGGGGGCGGAACCCGGCGATCATGTGCTGGAGATTGGCTGCGGCTGGGGCGGCTTCGCCGAATATGCCGCTGCCAAGCGCGGGCTGAGAGTCACCTGCCTGACCATCAGCGAACAACAATACAAATACGCGGTGGACCGGATGGCGCGGGCGGGTCTGTCCGACAGGGTGACGATCAAGCTGCAAGATTACCGGGATGAAACCGGGGTCTATGATGGCATCGCCTCGATCGAGATGTTCGAGGC
>JANLQT010000197.1:0-13737 GCA_031368035.1 Rhodobacterales bacterium
GAGGTTGTCAGATACCCAAGGTTCAGGCTGAACGCGAGATCGCGGCCAAGCAGCGCAGGTTCGGTGAAGTTGAAGTGCGAATCGACAGAATCCGTCCCCGCTTGCACAGAGGCCGAAAGCGCCTGTCCGCGCCCCAGGAAGTTCGTCTCCTTGTAACCAAGGTTCAGACCGACGCCGTTGGCGACGCCGTAAGTCGCCCCCACCGAGATCGAGCCGGTCGGCTGTTCGGTCACGTCCACCTTCAGCACCACCTGGTCGGGCTGATCGCCAGGTTTGCCCGTCACCTGCACCGCCGAAAAGAACCCCAGCGCGTGAATGCGGTCGTTGGCGAGGCGGATTTCACGCGGGTTGAACGGATCGCCTTCGACCGTGTCGAACTGGCGGCGGATCACCTGATCCAGCGTCGTGGTGTTGCCTTCGATGTCGATGCGCTGGATGAACAGCCTGTCGCCCTGCTTCAGCGTGAAGGCGACATCGACGATGCCTTCCTTGTCATGTCGGGTCAGCACCGGATCGACCGTGACGAAGTTGACGCCCCGGTCGATGGCATAGGTTTCCATCCGCGCCACGTTGTTGTCGATGATCGTGGGATCGAACAGCACCCCCGGGCGCAAGCGCCGCTGCTTGTCGAACTCGGCGGCGTTCAGTCCCGGGATCTGGCTGACGGTCGAGACGGTGCCGATGCGAAAACTTTGACCCTCGTTGATGGTGAAGGTCAGATAGGTCGCATCGCGTTCCCGCGATTCCACCGCCGAGACATCGGTGATCCGGAAATCCATGAAGCCGCGCGACTTGTAGAAGTCGGTCAGCAACTGCTTGTCGGCCTCGATCCGGGTGGGGTCCAGCGTGTCACGCTCGATGATCTGCCGGAAGATCCCGGCCTGACGGCTGGCCAGTTCCTGCCGCAGCCGGTAATCCGAGAAGGTCTGGTTGCCGACGAAATTCACCCGCTCCAGTTCCGAAATCTTGCCTTCCTGCACTTCAAAGACCAGATCGACGCGGTTGTCGTCGCGGCGGATGATCACCGGCGTGACGATGGCGGCTTGCGAGCCGTTGGTGAAGTAAAAGGCGGCGATGGCGGCCGCATCCGCCTCGGCCATGGCCGGCGAATAGACCCGCGCCGACGCGCTTTGCAGCAGCGGCAACAGAACGTCATCCTTGACGCGCTTGTTGCCCTGAATATCGACCACATTGATCACCGGAAATTCGGTGACGCGAATGGTCAGCGTGCTGCCAGAAGGCTCCATCGCCACGGTTTCGAACAGGCCCGAGGCGACGACGCGCTGATAGATGTCGTTCAGATTGGCCTGGGTCAGGGTGATGCCCTGCGGGATCTTGGCAAAGGCCAGCACGGTCGCGGAATCGACATGGCTGTTGCCGGTGACCTTCACCGTGTCGAACTGATACGAGGTCGCCTGCGCCTGCAACATGGCCGGCAGGGCGGTCAGCCCGCTGACCACCACCATCGCTGCCAGAACAAGGCGCCGCCAGCCCGTGATCTTTGCTTTTCCCGCCAGAGCCATGTGGTGCCTCACTTCTCGTCTGTCTTGGTGACTAGCCGCTTGGGCCAGCCTTGTCAAAATCCCCACCAGCCCCTGCGTCAGACCCCGCCGAGAGGGGGCCAGATTCTTGTGGATAACTTGTCAGGTGCAGGTCAGATCGTTCTTCAGCGCAAACAGCATCAGTCCCAGCAGCAGCGCCAGACCCAGCGAGGTCAGAAGCTGCATCGCCCCTACGCTGGGCGGGCGGCGCAGCACCGCTTCGTACAGGTGGAACACCAGATGCCCGCCATCCAGCACCGGGATCGGCAGCAGGTTCATGATGCCGACCGCAAGCGAGACCATGGCCAGAATTTGCACAAAGGCACTCAGACCAGAGCGCGCCGCCTGCCCCACCACTTCGGCCATGCCAATCGGGCCGTTGAGGTTGCACGACGAGATCGCGCCGGTCAGCAGATGCGCCATGCCGGACAGGTTGGTGGTGGTCCAGGACCAGGTCTGATGCGCCGCCAGTTGCGCCGTCTCGGCCAGGCCGGGGGTGCGGGTGGCGGGTTCAAACAGGAACCCCGCGCCCAGGCCCACCAGCCAGCGCGTCTCGAACCCACCCTTGCCGTCGGGCAGATCGCGGCGGCGCGGAGTCAGCGTCACATCGAAGGTCTTGCCATCCCGCCACAGCGTCAGCGCCACCGGCGCGCCATCTCCAGCCTTGACCAGTTCCGACATCTGGGCGAAGGCCGTGACCGGCTGGCCGTCCATCGCCGTCACCACGTCGCCCGCCTTGATGCCGGCATCCAGCGCCGCCGATTTCGGCTGCACATCCTGCACCAGCGGCGGCAGGGGATGCGCGTCCTGCACCTCCAGCCGCTGGCCGTCGCGGGTGACGGAATAGGTGATGGGCGAGGCGGCGGGCAGCGTGCTGATGACCTTGAGCAAGATTTCAAGATCAGGCGTGGGCTGGCCCGCCACCGCCTCGATCCGGTCGTTGGGCATGAGGCCATGCACAGCGCCCGGCACCGGGTTGATCTTAGCTATCACCGGCGGGTCCAGCGCGATGCCCTGCCACAGGATCATCCCGGCCAGCAGCGCGGCCGTCAGCAGGATATTGGCCAAGGGCCCTGCCACCACGGTCAACATCCGCGCCCAAAGCGGCGCGCCGTGCAGGGTGTGGCGCTTTTCATTGGAGGACAGGCCCGCCAGCGTCGCCTCGTCCGGGCGGGCCGAGGCGCCGTCGGCATCGCCCAGAAACTTCACGAACCCGCCCAAAGGCAGGGCCGAGATCTGCCACATCGTCCCGTGCCGGTCGCGGCGGCGAATCAGGGGCGGGCCGAAACCCAGCGAAAAGGTGGTGGCATGGATGCCGCACAACCGGCCCACCCAGTAGTGCCCAAGTTCGTGCACCGCGACGATGATCATCAACGCGACGAGGAAGAACACGGTTGTCTGAAGCACGGACAACAAGCCACTGAGATCACTGATAAAATTCATTCCGCCCCCTTAGCGCCCGCTCATCCGGACGGCAATCTCTTCCGCCACCGCGCGCGACCTATGATCCATGTCCTGGACATCGGCGAGGCAGGACGGCGGCAGTCCGAAGTCATTGGCGGCACTCATCCGGGTCAAGGTTTCCTCGACCAGAGCGCCCATGTCCAGAAACCCGATCCATCCGGCGATGAAATGATCCAAAGCGATTTCCTTGGCGGCGTTGAATACCGCGCCGGACCGCCCGCCTGCCGCCATGACCTCGCGCGCAAGGCGCAGCGCGGGATAGCGGGCATCGTCGGGCGCGCGGAAGGTCAGACGGCCAAGTTCGGCCAGGTCGAGGCGTTTGACCGGCAGCGATTCGCGGGCAGGCCAGTTCAGCGCATAGCCGATGGCATGGCGCATGTCGGGCGTGCCCAGATGCGCCATGATCGCGCCGTCGCGGTAGCCGACCATGGAATGGATGATGCTTTCGGGGTGGATGATGACTTCCACCTGTTCGGGCGCCACACCGAAATATTCTTTGGCCTCAATGACTTCCAGCGCCTTGTTGAACATCGACGCCGAATCGATGGTGATGCGCTGCCCCATCACCCAGTTGGGGTGCTGCAAGGCATCGGCGAGTTTGGCCTTGGCCAGCCGCTCCATCGGCCAGTCGCGCAGGGCCCCGCCGGACGCAGTCAGGATGATGCGTTCCACCGCGGCGATATCCTCGCCCACCAGCGCCTGATAGATCGCCGAATGTTCCGAATCCACCGGCAGGATGCGCGCGCCCGAGGCTTTGGCTTCGTCCAGCAGCAAGGCCCCCGCGGTGACAAGGCTTTCCTTGTTGGCCAGTGCCAAGGTCGCGCCCTGCTTGAGCGCCGCAAAGCCCGGGGCCAGCCCTGCCGCCCCGACGATCGCGCTCATCACCCAGTCCGCGTCACGGCTGCCCGCCTCGACCAGCGCCTGCGGTCCCGCCGCCGCTTCCACGCCGCTGCCCGCCAAAGCCGCGCGCAGGTCCTCCAGCCCGGACGGATCGGCGATCACCGCCACTTCCGCGCGCAAGGCCCGCGCCATTTCGGCCAGCCTTGCGATGTTCTTGCCGCCGGTCAGCGCCACGGTGCGATAGCTGTCCGCCCCGCCCTGCCGCATCACCAGATCAAAGGTGCTTTCGCCGATGGACCCTGTAGCCCCGAAGACCGAGATGGCTTTCATGCCTTAGACCCCAAAGCCCAGCCGCAGCCATTCCAGCGCCAGCCCCAGCGCCGCCGCCCCGGTGATCGCGTCAAACCGGTCCATCAGCCCGCCATGGCCGGGGATCAGGTTCGAGACATCTTTCACGCCAGCCCGCCGCTTCATCCAGCTTTCATACAGGTCGGCCAGTTGCCCGGCAAAGGCAAACACCGGCGCGATGACGATCAGCGTCGTCGCGGCGCTGGCATCCAGCCAGGGCAGCAGCAGCAGCGCGGTCCAGACCATTGCGCCGATCCAGCCCGCCACGGTGCCCGACCAGGTTTTCTTGGGGGACAGGGCGGGCCAGAACTTCGGCCCGCCGATCAGCCGCCCAAAGAAATAGCCCGCCGCATCCGAGACGATCACGACGCCCAGAATCCACACGATCCAGACCGCGCCCGCCAGCCGGGTCTGGATCAGCCCGATGCAGGCCAGGACCACCAGCAGCGTCCAGAACGCGGCCAGAAGCCGGTCGCGGCGCGGCGTGATCGCAAACAACGCCGGCCCCAACGCCAGAACCGCCAGTCTGGGGTCAAACATCGGGTTCAGGGTTGCAGGCTGGAACAGCACCTCGGCCGCGCCCGCCACCGACAGGGCCGTTGCCACCGCGATGACGATGTTCAGACCGGGCCGGGTGTCATTGCCCAGACGGGCCAGCTCCCAGGTCATGGCCCCGGCGATCCCCAGCACCAGCACTTCGAACACGCGCTCGCCATACCAGATCGAGATCAGCCCCACCGCCAGCAGCGCCAGTCCAGAGACAAGGCGCACCCGCAGGTCGGCAAAACGGGACCCAGCTGTGCCGGGGCGCCCGGGCTCGTTCATGCCGAAATGACCCCGCCAAAGCGCCGCTCGCGGTTGCCAAAGCGCGCAACGATCGAGCCGAGGACGTCGGGCGTGAAATCCGGCCACAGAATTTCGGTGAATTCATATTCGGAATAGGCCGCCTGCCAGGGCAGAAAGTTCGAAGTGCGAACCTCGCCCGAGGTGCGGATCACCAGGTCGGGGTCGGGCAGATCGGCGGTGTCGAGATACGAGGTCAGCACGGTATCGGTCACGGCATCGGGGGCCAGACGCCCCGCAGCCACGTCGGCGGCCAGCTTGCGCGTGGCGCGCACGATCTCGTCCCGCCCGCCGTAGTTGATCGCAACGGTCAGATTCAGGCGGCTGAACTGCGCGGTGCGCGTCTCGATCCCGGCCATCAGCTTTTGCAATTTGGGGTCCAGGCGCGAGCGGTCGCCGATGAAGCGCATCCGCACCGATTCCGCCGCCATCCGGTCGGCCTCGCGTTCGATATAGCGCGCGAAGATTGACATCAGGCCAAGGACTTCCTCGGTCGAGCGTTTCCAGTTCTCGGTCGAGAACGCATAGATCGTCAGCCAGCGGATGCCCAGATCGGGGGCGCAGCGCACGATTTCCTTGACCCGTTCGGCGCCCTTGCGGTGCCCGGCCAGACGCGGCCAGCCTTTCTGCGTCGCCCAGCGGCCATTGCCGTCCATGATGATGGCAACATGTTCAGCCTGACGCTGCGGTTTGGAGCTTTCGACTGCGCTTGCCGCCATTGTCCTGTCCTGCCTCGTTCCGGCTGCTTCCGGCTTTTTCGTGAACACGGTGACTGGTTGCCTTGATACTGGGAAGGGAGGGGCCTTGGGCGTTGCGGCCCTAGACCTGCATGATCTCGTGCTGCTTGATTTCCAGCGATCTGTCTACCAAATCAATGACCTTGTCGGTCATGTCCTGCACCTCGTCCGACCAGAATTTCTGATCGTCCTCGGACATGCCTTTGGCCTTCTTGATCTGGTCCATGCCGTCGCGGCGCACGTTGCGGATCGCCACCTTGGCACTTTCGGCATATTGCGCGGCGACCTTGGTCAACTCGCGCCGGCGCTGTTCGTTCAGTTCGGGGATCGGCAGGCGGATGATCGGCCCGTCGCTGATCGGGTTGATGCCGAGCCCGCTTTCGCGGATCGCCTTTTCCACCTTGTTGATCATGCCCTTGTCCCAGACATTGATGGTGACCATGCGCGGTTCGGGCACGTTCACCGTGCCAAGCTGGTTGATCGGTGTCATGATGCCATAAGCATCGACCTGGATCGGCTCCAGCATCGAGGCCGAGGCGCGCCCGGTGCGCAGGCTGGCAAATTCGGTGCGCAAACTGGTGATCGCCCCGTCCATCCGGCGCTGCAGCGCATCGGTATCAATGCCAATCTCGTCACCCGACATGAATGTCCCCAGTCTCGTCTTCTCTTTGGCTGCGGTGACTTCGCGCCCCGCAGCATGCTTTTCGTTCTATAGCAGAGGATTTGAACCAGCGTATAGATGCAAGCCCGTTGCCACGCACCCAAGCGGGAGTTTTCCCGCCGATGCCGTTCACGCCAGCCGTCACGCCAGTCTCAGCCTTCCACGCGGGTATAGGTGCCCTGCCCCGACAGGATGCCGCGAAAGCCGCCCGGCTCGTCCAGCGAAAACACGATGATCGGCAGGCGGTTGTCGCGGGCCAAAGCAATCGCGGTCGCATCCATCACGCCGAGGTTCTTTTCAAGCACCTCGTCATAGGACACCCGGTTGTAGCGTTTGGCATCGGCGAATTTCTTGGGGTCCTTGTCATAGACGCCGTCCACCTTGGTGCCCTTGAACACCGCCTGACAGGCCATTTCACTGGCGCGCAGGGTCGCCGCCGTGTCCGTGGTGAAATAGGGATTGCCGGTGCCGGCGGCAAAGATGCAGACGCGCTGCTTTTCCAGGTGCCGCACCGCGCGGCGGCGGATATAGGGCTCGCAGACCTGATCCATCGGGATGGCGCTGATCACGCGGGTGTGGATGTCCAGCGCCTCCAGCGCCGATTGCATCGCCAGCGCGTTCATCACCGTGGCCAGCATGCCCATGTAATCCGCCGTGGTCCGCTCCATCCCCTGCGCCGAGCCTTGCAGGCCCCGGAAGATGTTGCCGCCGCCGATCACCATGCAGATCTCGACGCCGAGTTCATGCACCGACTTCACCTCTTGCGCGATGCGGGCAACGGTGGGGGGATGCAGGCCATAGCCAAGGTCGCCCATCAGCGCCTCGCCCGAGATTTTCAGCATGACGCGGTCGAAAGTGATGTTCGGATCTGACGTCATGGTTCCCCCTGTATGCGACACGCGGTTGGCTTGACCCGCAAACTGCGGCAAAAGCAAGAGAGGATCAACCAGGCTGGGGGCCAGCCCCCAGACCCCCGGGATATTTATGGCTTCGGTGAACGACAGTGCGGCGATTTCGAGGGAGGCGCCGGTGCTGATTGCCGGGCCGACCTCCAGCGGCAAGTCGGGGCTGGCGATGGAACTGGCGGCGCGGGACGGGCGGGTGGTGGTCAATGCCGATGCCTTGCAGGTCTATGGCAACTGGCGGGTGCTGACGGCGCGGCCCACGGCGGCAGAGCAAGCGGCCCTGCCGCATGCCTTGTATGGCCACGTGGCGCGGGACCGGGTTTATTCGGTCGGGGACTGGCTGCGCGATCTGGCGCCTTTACTGGCGCGGCCGGTGGTGATCGTGGGCGGCACGGGCCTGTATTTTCAGGCCCTGACGCGGGGGTTGGCGGATATTCCGGCGACGCCGCCCGCGGTGCGGGCCGAGGCCGACGCGCGGCGGCAGGCCGAGGGGTTCGCGGCGCTGCTGGCGGAACTTGACGCGGAAACGGCGGGCCAGATCGACCGGCAGAACTGGATGCGGGTGCAGCGGGCCTGGGAGGTGTTGCGCGCCACGGGCCGGGGACTGGCGTCCTGGCAACGGGAGACCGGGGCGCCCCTGCTGGCGCTGGAGCGGGCCGAGGCGGTCCAGTTGGTGCCCGAGGTGCCCTGGCTGGACGCCCGGATCGCGCAGCGGTTTCGCGCCATGCTTGGGGCGGGCGCTTTGGACGAGGCCCGCGCGGAATTGCCGCTGTGGGACGCGGGCCTGCCGTCGGCAAAGGCCATCGGCGCGCCGGAGCTGATCGCGCATCTGCGCGGAGAGATAAGCCTGGATCAGGCCGAAGCGGCCGCGGTTCTGGCCTCGCGCCAATATGCCAAGCGCCAGCGGACGTGGTTTCGCAGCCATCGGGCGGGGTGGCGGGTGATGGCTTTGCCGTAAAGCGCGGGCCAATCCAGACCGGGGCGATTTCGTGCTTGGTTTTCGTCCCACTCCCCGGCTAGAATCGCCCCCAACCGAGAACAAGCAGGCCCCGATGACCGAAGCCCCCCCTTTCCGCCTGATGGCGATCCCCCGACTGGCCGCTGGCGGGCGCTGGCGGGTCGAGGCGATGCGCTCGCTGTCGGAAGCCTGCCTGTTGTGGTTCACCAAGGGTCAGGGCCGCATCACCGTGGCCGGGCAGACCCGCGGCTATACCTCGCACAACGCGATCTTCATTCCCGCTGGCGTCATGCACGGCTTTGAGGTTGGCCCGCAAGTCTTTGGCACAGCGGTTTTTTTCGGGCGGGACAGCAAGATACAGCTTCCCGGCGCGCCCCTGCATCTGCGCATCCGCGATGTGCATTCGCAGCAGGAACTGAACCTCATGCTGGACATGATCCAACGCGAGGCGGATGCCGAAACGGCCGGGCATGAGCGTGCGGCGCTGCACCATCTGGGCCTGCTGGGCGTCTGGCTGGAACGGCAGGCGATCAAGGCTGCCCCCGATCAGCCCAAACCGGACGCCGCCAAGCGGCTGGTCGCGCGCTATACCGAAGTCATGGAGCGAGAGTTCCGCACCGGGGCCGGGGTGGGCGACATGGCGGCCAGCCTGGGCATCACCACCACGCATCTGACGCGCTGCTGCCGGCTGGCCTGCGGTCGTTCGGCCATCGACCTTCTGCAAGACCGCCGCATTTTCGAGGCGCGCAAGATGCTGAGCGAAACCAGCCTGCCGGTGAAGCGGATCGGGGAAAGCCTGGGCTTCACCTCGCCGGCCTATTTCACCCGCGCCTTCCAGCACCGCACCGGCCTTGCCCCCACGGCCTTCCGCCGCGGACGCTGATTCGATCCCCGCGCCAACACCCGGACTGGCCGTGCTTTGGCGGCCATTTCCGCAATGACGGAAATGCCTCCGCTATCCTTGGCAAGCCCGGATGGCAGCGCGCCCGGGCTTTGGGCGGAAAGAATCCGTCCTTGCGTGTCGCTAACAGACATAAAGGTGGCGAATCCAATCGTTGACGTAAGCCCGGAAAAGGTGCGGAATGACGACTGCAAGGTCCAGCGCATGTCTTCTCGCATGCACTGTCGGGGCCGCGCCAGGAATGGGGCTGAAATGCCCCCCGCGATATAAAAGTCAATACTTGACAGGGAGACTGCTATGAAAGATTTCCGCGAAACGGGGGCCGACATGCACCCGGCTGCCGCGATTTACGCCGGTGAAGTCGCGCGGGGCGAGCTGAGCCGCCGCGAGTTTCTGGTGCGGACCACGGCGCTGGGCGTTTCGGCTGCGGCCGCTTACGGGCTGATCGGGATGCCGATGCCGGCGATGGCGGCGGGCGAGAAGTCCGGCGGCACGCTGCGTATGAACATGGAAACCAAGGCGCAGAAAGACCCGCGCGTCTGGGATTGGTCGGAACTGGCGAACTTTGGCCGGGGCTGGTTGGAATATCTGGTCGAATACAACGCCGACGGTTCCTTGCGCGGGATGTTGCTGGACAGCTGGACCGCCAATGACAATGCCACCGAATTCACCCTGAGCGTCCGCAAGGGCATCAAGTGGTCGAACGGCGATGATTTCACCGCCAAGGACGTCGCCTTCAACATCACGCGCTGGTGCGATGGCAATGTCGAAGGCAATTCGATGGCCGGCCGCATGTCCTCGCTGGTCGATGCCGCCACCAAGAAGGCCCGCGACGGCGCCATCACGGTGGTCGATGACGCGACCGTCAAGCTGACGCTGACCGCGCCCGACATCACCGTGATCGTCGGCATGGCCGACTATCCGGCGGCCTGCGTGCACCAGACCTATGACGGCGGCGACCCGTCGGTGAACCCGATCGGCACCGGCGCCTATATGCCCACCAAGAACGAAGTGGGCGTGAAGCAGGTCCTGACCAAATCGGACAAGCCCTGGTGGGGCACCGAGGTCTATGGCGGGCCCTATCTGGACGCGATCGAATACATCGACTTCGGCACCGATCCGGCCGCGGTCGTGGCGGCTGCGGGTTCGGGCGAGCTGGATGCGACCTATCAGTCGGTGGGCGACTTCATCGCACAGTTTGAAGCGCTTGGCTGGAAAACCTCGGAAGCCATCACCGCTTCGACCATTGCGGTGCGCTTCAACCAGGCAGCAGACGAATACAAGGACGTCAAGGTCCGCAAGGCGATCCAGATGGCCGTGGACAACAAGGTCATTCTGGAACTGGGCTATTCCAACAAGGGCACCGTGGCCGAAAACCACCATGTCTGCCCGATCCACCCGGAATATGCCAAACTGCCGCCGCTGACGGTCGATCCCGCCGGGGCCAAGGCCGCCATCGACGCACTGGGCCTGACCGACCACGAGTTCGAGCTGATCTCGATCGACGACGCCTGGCAAGCCGGGACCTGTGACGCGGTTGCGGCGCAGATCCGCGATGCGGGCATCAAGATCAAGCGGACGGTTCTGCCGGGCTCGACCTTCTGGAACGACTGGACCAAGTACCCGTTCTCTTCGACTGAGTGGAACATGCGGCCCTTGGGCGTGCAGATTCTGGCTCTGGCCTACCGGTCGGGTGAGGCGTGGAATGAAACCGCTTTCAACAACAAGGACTTCGACGACAATCTGGCGAAAGCCATGTCGATCCTGGATGCCGACAAACGGCGCGAAGTGATGGCGGTGCTGGAACAGATCATGCAGGACCAGGGCGTGCTGATCCAGCCGTACTGGCGCTCGCTGTATCGCAACTTCGACGCCAAGGTGATGGGTGCCGAAATGCATCCGACCTTCGAACATCACCACTACAAGTGGTGGATCAACGCCTGATCCAAGGCTTTGAACAACGGGCGCGCGATGGTCTCGCGCGCCCGGTCTGCCAAGATCGCCATACAGGACACCGGGACCAACCGGTGCCTTCATGAACGGCGCGTCGCCCCGGGGGAGTATCCGAATTTGCTGGCCTTCATCCTGAGGCGCGTCCTGGTCATGACCCTGACGGCGCTGGTCCTGACCTTCATCGTCTTTTTCCTGACCAACCTGCCCCCAAACCTGGAAAAGCTGGCCAAATCCGAAGCCTCGGCCCGGATGAGCGACGAGGACGTCGGCCGCTGGATTCAAAACAACGGCTACGGCACTTCCGTCTTTCGCCGCTATGGCGAGTGGCTGGGCGTGGTGCCGGGCTGGGTGAAACCCACCGATCAGGGTGAAATTCGCGGGCGCTGCATCCCGATTGGCACCGACCCGGCCCTGGCGCCGCGCTATTGCGGCCTGTTTCAAGGCACCTGGGGCAAATCGACCGTCTTCAAGGAGCCGGTGCTGAAGATCCTTGGCCGCGGTCTTGGCCATACCGGCTGGCTGATGCTGTGGGTGATGATCGTCATGGTGCCAACCGCCCTGCTGATGGGCGTGCTGGCGGGGATGCGGGAAGGCTCGCGCACCGACCGGGTGCTGTCCACTGCCGCCATCGCCACCACGGCGACGCCGGAATATGTCTCGGGCGTCATTCTGGTCGCGGTGTTCGCCTCGGCCACCGCCGGCGTGTCGCCCTGGCTGGCCGCCAATGGCTGGATTTCTACCAAGACGCTGTTTCAGGGCACCGCCACATCGGCCATGGACGGAATCACCTTCTGGAACTTCGCGCTGCCGGTGATCACCATCGCGCTTTACGGCATCGGCTATATCGCCCGGATGACCCGCGCCTCGATGACCGAGGTGATGACCCAGCAATACATCCGCACGGCCCGGCTGAAGGGCGTGCCCTTCCGCGACGTGGTCACCCGCCACGCGCTGCGGAACGCGCTGATCGCGCCCTTCACGGTGATCATGTTGCAGTTCCCCTGGCTGCTGAACGGCGTGGTGATCGTGGAGACGCTGTACAACTACAAAGGCTTCGGCTGGACGCTCGTTCAGGCCGCCGGCAACAACGACATCGAACTGCTGCTGGGCTGTTCGGTGATCGCGGTGCTTGTCGTCCTAGTGACACAACTGATCTCGGACATCGGTTATGTCTTCCTCAACCCCCGCATCCGGCTGTCGTGAGGCATTGATGGAAACCCTGACTTGGTTCGGCAGCTTCGGCGGAGCGTTCACTATTCCCATGGCCGCGATCATCGCACTGGTGGTGATGGTGGTGATGACCAACGGGCTGTTGGCATTTGCCGGCGGTAACGGGAAGACGGCGCTGTTCAGAACCGGCTTTATGTCGATGGCGTTTCTGTTCGTCGCGATGTTTGTGCTGGTAATCCTGGCGGTTCGCGGTGATGCCGACGTCGATTACCCGGCCGTTCTGACCATCCTTGGGCGCATCGCTGCGGTCCTTGTGGCGTTCGGTCTGTTCGCCGCCCTCACAAGCTGGATCCTGCTCCAAGCCCTGGAGGATGCGCCGAGATTGCTGTCTCTGGGGACCGCCCTGCTTTGGAAAGCGTTGGCGGCGCTGGCCGTGGTCTGGCTGGCGGCAACGCTGCTTTTCGCATCCGAGGCAGATCGCGGCATCATCGTCACGGTCCTTGGCCGGTTCTGGCCGACCTGGATCGCCTTGGCGGCGACCTTTGCCCTCTCGATCCGCTACAAGCGACACCTGGGGCTGTATGGCAAACTGTTCGACAGCCCGGTCGGCATGGTCGGCTTTGCACTGGTGATGTTCTGGACCTTCACCGCGATCTTCGCCGATTTCATCATCACGCATGACCCGCTCTCGCAGCTCTCGGGGCTCAAGAACGCCCTGCCCGGCTCGGCGGTCAAGGACCCCGCGCCCGGCATCTTCCCGCATTACCTGTTCGGCGGCGACCATCTGGCGCGCGACGTGTTCAGCCGCATGGTGATGGGCGCCCGCCGAGTCCTCATCATCGCCCCGGCCGCCACCACTTTCGCTTTCCTCGCCGGGGTCACGCTCGGCCTGCCTGCGGGCTATTTCGGCGGCAAGCTGGACACATTCCTGTCCTTCATCGCCAACCTCGTCCTCGCCTTCCCGGTGATCTTGCTGTTCTACCTGCTGGTCACGCCCGAGATCGTCAAATCCGGCCCGGTGATCCCGCTTTGGATGGGTCACCAATGGGTCGCTTCGGTGCCGAACATCATGGCGGCGGTGCTGTTCTGCTTTCCCATCGTGTTCTTCTGCGTCCTGTTCAACTCGCGCTTCCACACCCAGGAAGCCAAGCGGAACCTCTATGTCGGCTCGACCCTGCTGATCGGTCTGTGGGCCTATTCCGGCCTCGCGCTGAACGCCGACCCGATCGGCATCTGGGGGATGGAGCCGAACCTGTTGAACGTCTTCGTCTCGGTCGTGTTCGTGAACGCCCCCACGGTGTTCCGCATCGTGCGCGGCCTGACCATGGACCTGAAGGCGCGCGACTATGTCGCGGCCGGCCAGACCCGCGGAGAAGGCGCCTGGTACATCATGCTGTGGGAGATATTGCCCAACGC
>JANLQT010000200.1:0-2602 GCA_031368035.1 Rhodobacterales bacterium
TCCGCAGCGGTTACATGCGGGCGCGGCCACGATGCGAGCCACATGCCAATGCGGCACCTGGCCTCCCCATCCGGAAAAAACACAATGAAATCAATCACTGGCACCCCGGTGCAGATCCAGTGTCAGCCAGTGTCACCCCGCCGCTCCGGTCCTGGTGGCCGAATCCCTTGTTTTACAGGGTTTGACGCATAGCACGTCGGCATCCGCGCCGATTGCCGCCTCAAACTAGTGCCGCACACAGCATGCCGCAGCGCAGCATGATTTTGACCAAAATCGCAAAAACCCAATAAAACAAGGAACGGCGCGGGGGTGCAAAGCCAGTGCCAGCCAGTGTCAGTCAGTGCCTTCCCGCCGTCCCTTCCGATCTGCGTCTTCTCAAACCGGCAAACGCCCCGTTCGGGCAACAACCGGGAGACGACCCATGACACAGACACATCGACACCCTGCGGCACCTCCGCCGCCCTTGATGGCGGGCTGGATCAGCCGCCTCAACCTGGCCCTCGAACTGGGCCTTTCGGTCGACACGCTGCGGCGCTGGGACGACCGCCGCACCGGCCCGGCCTGCGTCCGGGCCGGGCGCACGATCTATTACCGCCGTGCCGTCGTGCTCGACTGGCTGGAAAAGCAGGTGAGCACCAAGCGCGCAAACGGGAGGGGACGCAAATGACCGCCCCTTTTGTCCATCCGCTGATCGCAGCCACCAGCACCGGTGACTGGATGCTGAATCGCCTGACCGAGGCGCGCGGCGTTCTGGCCGACACAACCCAGCATCCGAACACGCTCGTGATCCTCGCGGCCCGCGTCGTCGCCGGGCAAACCGACGATGCAGGTGAATGCGCCGATGCCGTCGATCTGCTGCGCCAGCTGGATCGTCGCCCTCTGCATGCCATCGCCGCGGCTGCATTTCCGAAGGGCGGTGCCGCATGAACCGGCGCACCACCCCCGAGGCGGATGCCCAGCGCGCCATCGTGCAGGCGCTGCGCTTTGCCATGCCCCGCGATGCCATCGTCCATCATTGCGCCAATGAGGTGACCGAGGTCGGTCCGCGTGGCCAAATCCGCCAGTCGATCTTGGTGGGCATGGGCGTACACGCCGGATTTGCCGATCTGATCGTGATCTCTGGCGGCCGCGTGTTGTTTCTCGAGGTCAAAAGCGAAACTGGAAGGTTGCGCAAATCGCAAGAGGTGTTCCGCGACACCGTCTGCGCCCAAGGCTTTGGCTGGGCGCTGGTGCGCTCGGTCGACGATGCGCTGGCGGCCTTGGCTGACAATGGCTTCACCAGCCGCGTGCGCAGCCCTGCGCGGAGGGTGCAGCGATGAGCCACAAGGCAACCGTCTGGGCGCTCGATCAGCGCAGCATCAAGGGCACGACCAAGATCGTGCTTTGGCACCTCTGCGACCGCTACAACCCCGAACACGGCTGCTTTCCGTCGCAGGAACTGCTGGCCTATGACTGCCAGGTCAGCCGCTCCGGCCTGAACAACCATCTCGGCCATCTGGAAAGATGCGGTCTGATGCGGCGCGAGAGGCGCATCGATCCCATCACCAAGCGCCAGATGTCGACGCGGTACATCCTCGGTTTCGAGGAGGGATTCACGCCGGTGCCAAGTGCTGCGACCGCCGAAAACCGGGCAAATATCGCATCCTTGGCGGAAAAGCCGTGTCCAAATTCCGGACACGGACCTTACGGTGAAGAAATGATCCCAAACAAAGACTTGGCATGCATATCGGCGGAAAAGCCGTGTCCAGAATTTGCACACGGAGCCGTGTCCAAAAAACAGGCCGACCCGTGTCCAGAAAATGGCCCGAGCCGTGTCCAGAATTTGGACACTAACCTTGTAAGAGAACCCCTAAGAGAACCTGTAAAGGAGGAGGAGGAGGGAGCGGCTGCGCGCGATGCCGATTTTAATCGGTTTTTCGCAGAGCTGCTGGGCGCGCTGGGCTTCGCTGCAAATGCCGCCCTCCCGGCCTGGTGGCAGGGCTGGCCAGCACGGCTCCACGTGCAACGGTGGCGGGATGACCTCGGGCTGTCTGAGGACCGGATTATCGAAACTGCCACCGCAAGCCGGGGCGACCATCCCAATCCGCCCGATGGGCCGAAAGCCCTCGACCGATTCATGGAACGCGCCGCCCAGCGCGATGCGCAAAAGGCGGCCACCACCGCCAGTTCCGGCAAAGCCAAGCGCAGCCGCAAGACGGCAATCACCCCGCCGAACAACGACGATGAAGTGGCGGTCTACTACGCAGCCATCGTGAACTCGGACGATTATCTGCCCCGCGATTTGTTCGGTAGCAGAACCTGTGGATTGATGCTGGAACGTGGCCTCGTCACCCCCGAACGCCTCCGGATGCGAGGGGTGCGGTGAATGGTTTGGTGTCACGTCCCCGGCACGGATTGTCCCTCTGCGCAGGCGGCGGAGGCTTGGATCTGGGCCTCCTGTTGGCCGAGCCCGGCTATCACACCCGCGCCTTCGTCGAGTGGGAGGGATACCCCCGCACCGTCCTCATCGCCGCCCAGCGCGCGGGATATTTCGCCCCAGCCCCGATCTGGGACGACCTGCGAACATTTGACGCCCGGCCCTTCCGAGGCGCCTTCGACATCG
>JANLQT010000242.1:0-2724 GCA_031368035.1 Rhodobacterales bacterium
GAACGGCGCGCCCATCAGGGTCAGCACCAACTCCCGCCCCGGAAACTGTCGCCGCGCCAGCGCCCGCGCCAGCGGCACCGCCAGCGCGGCAGAGACCAGCGCCGACAACGCCGATTGCAGCAAGGTGAACCGCAGCGCCGAAAGATCCGCCGCCGCCAGCCCGCCACCATAGGTCAGCAAAAGAGCGGTGGGGCCTAACGTCAGCCCCGCCACCCCAAGGGCAAGCGCCGCAGCGCCCGCCTTTATTGGCCGAGCGCGGCTTGCCATTCCGCCACCGCCGGGCCGCGCGCCGCCTGCGCCTCGGCTGCCGTATAGAGCAGCGATTTGCCCGGCTGTATCAGGGTTTCAAAGCCCTTCGGCAGCCCCTCAGCCGGGGTCTTGGCGGGATACATCCAGTTGGTCGTCGGGATAGTGGCCTGTCCCCCGGCCCCGGTCAGATAAGTCAGGAACGCCCGCGCGAGGTCCGGGTGCTTGGAGGCAGCCGTCATCCCCGCCACTTCGACCTGCATATAATGCCCTTCGTCAAACAGCGCTGCGGCCTTGGTGGCGTCGTTTTCGGCGATCAGGTGATAGGCGGGCGAGGTGGTGTAGGACAGCACCATATCCGCCTCGCCCTTCAGGAACATGCCGTAAGCCTGATCCCAGCCGGGGGTGACGGTGACGATGTTGTCGGAAAGATCTTTCCAGACCTGCCCGGCTTGATCGCCATAAGCGTCCTTCACCCACAGCAGCAAACCCAGGCCGGGGGTAGAGGAGCGAGGGTCTTCGATCACCACCTTCAGGTTGGACGCCGCCAGTTCCTTGAAGCTTTTCGGCGGCGTCGCCAGCTTGGTCTTGTCATAGACAAAGGCGAACCAGCCCCAGTCGAAGGGCAGGAACAGATCGTCGGCATAGGGGACGGGCAGGTCGTTGGCGATGGTCAGCCCATGCGCCGCGAACAGGCCAGAGGCGCGGGCGTCTGTCGTCAGCGCGGTGTCCAGACCCACGACGACATCGGCGCTGGTCGTGGGGCCTTCCAGCTTCAGGCGGGCCAGAACCGCCGCGCCGTCGCCTGCGGTGGTGTAATGGACGGTGCAGGCGCAGGTCGCCTCGAAGCCCTTGGCAATCGCCGGTCCCGGCCCCCAATCGGCGGCGAAACTGTCGTAGGTCAGCACGTTCAGCACAGGGGCTTCTGCCATGGCCATGTGGCCAAAGGTCAGAAACGCCAGCGCAAGATGGATGGTTTTCATTCCACACTCCATGATGCGACGGGCGGGAATGGACAGGCGCCAAGCGCCATACCTTCCCTCCGCCGGTATGATCCGGTTCAGGTTCGACGGGTTCGCATCGCTGCATCTCAGGCCAGATGGCCACCCCGAGGTAAGGCGGACCATAGCGCCAATCGCCCCGGGCGCAAGAGGTGGCTTGACCCGGGGCCGGGGCGCGGGAAGGATCGGCGCCTTGCTTGGACAGGGGTGGCGATGGACCAGAACGGCAGCTTGCAGGCGCTGGTCATGCGGATCGTGGCGCAGTTGGCGCCGCCTGTGGCGCTGGCCGAACGGTCGGCCGAGAATGCCGCGACCTTTGACGACCGCGCCCCCTGGTACGAGGATGGCAGTGCCCCGGACAGCTATCTTTCGCCCGAGGCGCTGGAGGCGCTGGTGGCCCGGCATCTGCCGCCCGGGACGGGTCCGGTGCTGGACCTTGCCTGCGGCACCGGGTTGATGGGCGAACGGCTGGCGCGGGTGGGGCACCGCGATCTGGTGGGTTGCGATGTCTCGCCCGCGATGCTTGACCTCGCCCGGGGCAAGGGGATTTACCGCGACTTGCAGCTTGCAGACCTGCACCGGCCGCTGCCGTTCCCGCCCGAAAGCTTCGCTGCCGCGCTTTGTGCCGGGGCTTTCTTCGCCGATATCGTTGCGCCCGAGGCGCTGGCCCATATCCTGCCCGTGCTGCGCCCCGGCGGCTGGCTGTTCTGCGATATCGAGGACACGGCCTGGGGCGCGGGCGGCTTCGGCGCCGTGCTGGCGGGGCTGGACGGGGCGGGTGCGATCACCCTGGTCGAGGCGGAACCGGGACGCATCTTCGCCCCCGGCGTGCTGGACGGGATCGAGGATCCCGGGTGTTCCGACCGCGCCCGCTTTGTCGCGCTGCGGCGGCGGTGATGCCAAGCCGCTTCACCCCGGGGCGGCTTTGCCCTATGGGAACAGCAAAGGAGCCGCCACCATGTCGCTGAACACATTTGGTCACGTCTTCCGCTTTTCCACCTGGGGCGAAAGCCACGGGCCGGCGATTGGCGCCATGGTGGACGGCTGCCCGCCGGGGATCGCGCTGAGCGAGGCGGATTTGCAGCCGTGGCTCGACAAGCGCAAACCCGGCACGTCGAAATTCACCACGCAGCGCAAAGAGGATGACGCGGTGCGCATCCTGTCGGGGGTGTTTGACGGGCGCACGACCGGCACGCCGATCAGCCTGATGATCGAGAACACCGACCAGCGGTCCAAGGATTACGGCGAGATCGCGCAAAGCTTTCGGCCCGGTCATGCGGATATCACCTATCACCAGAAATATGGGGTCCGGGATTATCGCGGCGGCGGGCGGTCTTCGGCGCGGGAAACCGCCAGCCGGGTCGCGGCGGGCGGGGTGGCGCGGGCGGTGCTGGCGGCGCTGGTGCCGGGGCTGAAGATCACCGGCTACATGGTGCAGATGGGGATCAAGGGCATCGAGCGCAGCCGGTTTGACTGG
>JANLQT010000245.1:0-1812 GCA_031368035.1 Rhodobacterales bacterium
ACCTTTTCGCCCGTCGTCTCATCCGTCCACAGGGTCTTGCCCAGACGCCCGGCATTGGCGGAGATGATGCCCGAGGCGGCGGCAAGAATGTGGGGGGTAGAGCGGTAATTCTGCTCCAGCTTGATCACCATGGCGCCGGGAAAATCCTTTTCGAACCGAAGGATATTGCCGACCTCGGCCCCGCGCCAGCCATAGATCGACTGGTCGTCATCGCCGACGCAGCAGATGTTGCGATGGGCTTGCGCCAGAAGCCGGAGCCACAGGTATTGCGTCGGTGATGACGACCAGTCGATCTACGGCTGGCGCGGGGCGGAGGTTGGCAACATCCTGCGGTTCGAAAAGGATTTTCCCGGCGCCGTGGTGATCAAGCTGGAGCAGAATTATCGCTCCACCCCGCACATCCTTGCCTCCGCCTCGGGCATCATCTCCGCCAATGCCGGGCGTCTGGGCAAGACCCTGTGGACGGATGAGACGACGGGCGAAAAGGTCCGCCTGATCGGCCATTGGGACGGCGAGGAAGAAGCGCGCTGGATCGGCGAGGAAGCCGAGGCTCTGCAACGCGGCCGCCGCGATCTGCCGAAGTTCATGCTGGACGACATGGCGATCCTCGTGCGGGCATCGCACCAGATGCGCGCCTTTGAGGACCGGTTCCTGACCATCGGCCTGCCGTATCGCGTGATCGGCGGCCCGCGATTCTACGAACGGCAGGAAATCCGCGACGCGATGGCCTATTTCCGGCTGGCCGTGTCGCCCGAGGATGATCTGGCGTTTGAACGCGTGGTGAACCTGCCCAAACGCGGCCTTGGCGACAAGGCGCAAGCCGACATCCAGCGGGCGGCGCGCGGGGCAGGGGTCTCGCTGCTGGACGGCGCGCGGGAGCTTCTGGTCCACGGCAAGATCGGCGGGCGGGGTGCGGGCCAACTGCGCGCCTTTGTCGACGGCGTGGACCGGTGGAGCAAAGCGGTGGTGGACGGCCGCGCCAGCCATATCGAGATTGCCGAGATCATCCTGGACGAAAGCGGCTACACAACGATGTGGCAGAACGAGAAAACCCCCGAGGCTCCGGGCCGGCTGGAGAACCTCAAGGAACTCGTCAAGGCGCTGGAGCAGTTCGAAAATCTGCAAGGCTTCCTCGAACACGTCTCGCTGATCATGGACAATGACAGCGAAGGGTCAGACGACAAGATCTCGATCATGACCCTGCACGCCGCCAAGGGGCTGGAGTTTCCGGTGGTGTTCCTGCCGGGCTGGGAAGACGGCCTGTTCCCCAGCCAGCGCAGCATGGACGAAAGCGGTCTGAAGGGGCTGGAAGAGGAGCGACGGCTGGCCTACGTCGGCATCACGCGGGCGGAGGAACTTTGCACGATTTCTTTCGCCTCGAACCGAAGGGTCTATGGCCAGTGGCAAAGCCAGCTTCCCAGCCGCTTCATTGACGAATTGCCCGCCGCGCATGTGGAGGTGCTGACGCCGCCCGGTCTTTATGGCGGCGGTTTTGGCGCAGCGGCCCCCAGCTTTGGCACGATTGAAGACCGGGTCAGCAAGGCGGATGTCTACAACTCCCCCGGCTGGCGGCGGATGCAGGACCGCGCCGGGGTCCGTCCGGTCAGCCAGCCACGCGAGGCGCGGGGCATCGTGATCGATGCCGAGGCGGTCTCGGGCTATGCGCTGGGCGAGCGGGTGTTCCACCAGAAGTTCGGTTATGGCGAGGTCATGGCCATCGAGGGCGACAAGCTGGACATCGACTTCGACAGTGCCGGGCCGAAAAAGATCGTCGCCCGCTGGGTGATCCCGGCGCATCAGGTGTCCGACGTC
>JANLQT010000279.1:0-8644 GCA_031368035.1 Rhodobacterales bacterium
CGGGGTGGAACGGCTGGGGGAAGCGCTCCGTAGGATTGGTGATTCACCCATCACGCCGAAACGTTGGTAAGATGATGGGTGAATCACCCATCCTACAGGATTTCACACCAATCATGGTTAATCAAAAATGAACAAAATTCACGAAGTCATTTGATATCAAATAGATAGACAACATTTCACGCGTGAAATCTTGCGATTTCACACCCCGCGCACAGGGCGATCCCCGTTCCGCCCAACCTTGCCCCTCCCCCATTTCCCCCCCATATTCCCCCGACGATGACCATGATGCCCAAAACCACCGACCAACCTTCCGCATCCCCCGAGGCGTTCCGCGCCGCCATGCGCGGCTTCACCGGCGTGGTCAGCCTGATCACCGTGGGGCGCGGCGAGCACGCGACCGGGCTGATCGTCACCACCGGCTCGTCCCTGTCCGCCGAACCGCCGATGATCTTCGCCTGCATCAACCGCACCGCGACCAGCTTTCCCATCCTCAAGTCGGAAGGCCAGTTCGGCTGGCAAGTCCTGGGCGCCCACCACGAAGACCTCGCCCACCGCTTTTCCGGCCGCACCGGCGTTCGCGGGCCCGCCCGTTATGACGGCGCGGACTGGCTGACGATGCCGACCGGCGTCCTCTTGCTGGCTGATGCCCCCGCCGCCTTCGACTGCGCGGTGGAGGACCTGATCGACCGCGAAACCCACACCATCGTCATCGGCCGCGTCCGCGCCGTGCATGCCACTGATGGCCACGGCGCGCTTTTGTATCGACACGGCGGTTACATGACCCTGCCATAACCTGCCCCTGCGGCGGCAGCGCGCTTGATCTTGCGCCCGCTTCCGGTTCACGCTGACGTCAAGGAGCAGGACATGATCATCGAAAACCAACCGCTTGACCGGCTGAAACCCGGCGACAAGGCCGAAATGAAGCGGCTGTGTACCGCCGATGACCTGCTGGTCTTTGCCGTCGCCACCGGCAATCACAACCCGATGCATTTGCCCGATACGGATTCCGATGGCGATGGCAAATCCGACAGTTCAGCCCCCGGCATCTTCCTTGCCGCGATGATTTCCGCAGTGTTGGGCAATCTGTTGCCGGGGCCGGGAACGCTTTATCGCCACCAGACACTTGATTTTCGGGGCCACGCGCGCGCCGGGGACGAACTTCTGGCCCGGGTTGTGGTGGTGGAGGTGGCGCCAGACGGGCTGGTGCGCCTGTCCACCGAAGTGCTCCGCCTGCCCGATGGCGCGGTCCTTTTGGCAGGCGAGGCGCTGGTTGTCGCCCCCCGCAAGCCGATCCGCTTTGACGATGCTGATTTGCCCGGCCTGATTGTCGAGCGCCATCACCATTTCAAGGCCCTGATCGGCCGCGCCAAGGCCCTGCCGCCGCTGGTCACGGCGGTCGTGGCCCCCGACGACACACCGGCCCTGAAAGGCGCGATGGAGGCGGGACGGCAAGGCATCATCATCCCAATCCTGATCGGCAATGCCGCCGCGATAAGCAAGGCGGCGTCCGATTGCGGCGAGGATCTGACCGGCGTCCAGATCATCGCCAGTGACCATCCGGCCGAAGATGCCGTGCGGATGGTGCGCGAGGGCAAGGCCGGGGCGATCATGAAGGGCCGCCTGCACACCGAAACCCTGCTGCGCCCGATGATGAACCGCGATACCGGTCTGCGCACCGCGCGGCGGATGAGCCATGCCTTCGTGATCGACGTGCCGGGCCGCGCCCATCCCCTGCTGGTCAGCGACGCCGCCATCAACATCGCCCCCGACCTGGCCGCCAAGGCCGACATCACCCAGAACGCCATCGACCTCGCCCGCGCCATCGGGCTTGAACGGCCCTATGTCGGCGTCCTGTCGGCGGTCGAGACGGTGACCCCCGCCATTCCGTCCTCTCTGGACGCCGCATTGCTGTCGAAGATGGCAGAGCGTGGCCAGATCACCGGTGGGCTGGTGGACGGCCCCCTGGCGATGGACAACGCGCTGGACCTTGCCGCCGCCCGGATCAAGGGCATCCGTGGCCGCGTGGCAGGGCGGGCCGATGTGCTGATCGTGCCGGACCTGGATGCCGGCAACATGGTGGCCAAGCTCTTGACCCACATGGCCCATGCCGAAGCGGCGGGCGTGGTGCTGGGGGCCAGCGTTCCGGTGATCCTGACCTCGCGTGCCGACAGCGCGATGGAGCGTTTGGCCTCGGCGGCGGTCGCGGTGATCCATGCCGACTGGCAGCGGCGCCAGCGCTAGGTCGAATTTCCACCTAACTGCCATCACCTCTGCTCCAGTCGAGACGGCGGCCAGTTCTGGACGGCCGCGATCTTTGTCGCCATCTGGCCGACAAATCTGATTTGACCTGAACGCCATTTGGGAAGGACTCCCCCATGCTGATGAACCGCCGCGTGTTTCTGCTGCTGGGCACAACCGCCCTTGTCTCGCTTCCCATGATTGCGCTGGCGGCAGATGGCCCTGCGGACACGATCTATGTCGGCGGGACGATCCTGACGATCAACGACGCTCAGCCCGCAGCCGAGGCGCTGGCGGTCAAGGACGGCAAGATCTTCGCGGTGGGGGATCGTGCGACGCTTGAATCCAGCCTGACCGGCGCCAACACCAAGATCGTCGATCTGGCGGGGAAAGTGCTGCTGCCCAGCTTCATCGACCCGCACTCGCACTACTACAACGCGCTTCTTGTGGCCAATCAGGCCAAGGTCTATGCTCCGCCCTCGGGCCCGAGCAAGGACGTGCCGGCGATCATCGCCGACATCCAGCGCTTTGCCACCGACCGGGCGATCCCGAAGGGCGAGTTGATCGTGGCCTACGGCTATGACGACACCGTCATGCCCGACGGCCGCCTGCTGAACCGCGACGATCTGGACGCGGCCTTCCCGGACAACCCGGTGCGGGTGGATCATGTTTCGATGCAAGGGGCAGTGATGAACTCACTGGCCCTGCAGAAATACGGCTATAGCGCCGCGACGGTGACGCCGCCGGGCGGGGTGATCGTGCGGCGCGAGGGCAGCGACGAGCCCTTCGGCCTGATCATGGAAAGCGCCTATCTGCCGGTGGTGGCGATGACCGAACCGATGACGCCCGAGCAGGAGATCGCCAATACCAAGGCGGCGCAGATGCTGTATGCCGAGGCCGGGATCACCACCGCGCATGAAGGCGCGACGCATCTGGCCTATCAGCAGACGATCCAGCGCGCGGCGGATGCAGGGGCGAACCTGATCGACGTCATCACCTTTCCCTTCATCACCGATCGGGACCCGATCCTGGAGGCGTTTCCGGTGGACACCTGGGGCAAATACAACAATCGGGTGAAGATCGGAGGGGCCAAGATCACCATCGACTGCTCACCGCAAGGGCGCACGGCCTATTTCACCACGCCCTATTTGACCGGCGGCCCTGCGGGCGAAACCAACTGGTTGGGCGAATTGACCTTCCCGCAGGATATGGTCAACGGCATGGTCCAGAAGGTCTATGACCTTGGCGTGCCCTTGAACCTGCATGCCAATGGCGACGCGGCAATTGACGCGTTCTTCATCGCGCATGAGGCCGCCGCAGCGGGCGATCTGGACAAGGACCGGCGCGTGACAATGATCCACGCGCAATTCACCCGCGCCGATCAGATCCCGAAATACCTCGCCTACAAGATCCGCCCGTCCTACTACACGCTGCACACCTATTATTTTGCCGAGGCGCATATCAAGAACCGCGGGCCAGAGCAGGCCAGCTATATCAGCCCGATGCGAGATTCGATTGACGCCGGGCTGCACCCCTCCAACCACACCGATTTCGTCGTGGCGCCCTTGGACCAGATGTTCATGCTGTGGACTGCGGTGAACCGCATCTCGCGCGGCGGGGCCGCGATCGGGCCGGGGGAACGTGTCACGCCGCTGGAGCGGCTGAAAGCGATGACGATCTGGGCCGCCGAGCAATATGGCGAGCAGGACGCCAAAGGCTCGCTGGAGCCGGGCAAGCTGGCCGATCTGGTCATTCTGGACGGCAACCCGCTGGCGGTGGACCCGCTGGCGATCAAGGACATCAAGATCACCGAGACGATCAAGGAAGGCACCACGATCTATCTGGCGTCCTGACCCCGCAGCGCGCTTTTGCCGCTGGGCGCGCGGGCCTGCAGACAGGCCAAGCCGGTTGATATGCCGCCGAACTTCGCCCAGTCTGCCGGCAGGGGACGGACCGGGGGAAAGTTGAAGTCATGCGCCTGGCGGTCCTGACCGATATCCACGCCAACCGCGAGGCTCTGACGGCCGTGCTGGCCGACGTCGCGCAGCGCGGCTGCGACCAGATCGCGGTGCTGGGGGATATCGTGGGCTATGGCCCCGATCCGGGCTGGTGCGTGGACAAGGTGGCCTACCTTCAGGCCGCAGGGGCGGTCTGCGTGTTGGGCAACCACGACCATGCCGTCGTGGCGGGCGGCGAGACCATGACCGCCAATGCCCAACGGGCCATCGACTGGACCCGTGGGCAGGTATCGGCGCAGCAGGTGGCCGTCCTTGCCGCCTTGCCGATGACCGCCACGCTTGGCGATGTCCTTCTGGTGCATGCAAGTGCCGAGATGCCGGGCAACTGGTCCTATGTCACCTCGGATATGAAGGCGGTGGGATCGTTTCAGGCGACACGGGCGCGGGTGATCTTCGTCGGCCATGTCCATGTGCCCATGCTGATCAGTTGCGAATTGTCGGGCCAGGTGCGCGAGCAGCGCTTCAAGACCGGCCTGCCGGTGCCGCTGATCCGCTCGCGCCGCTGGCTTGCGGTGGTGGGCTCGGTCGGCCAACCGCGCGACCGCAACCCGGCGGCGTCATATGCGATCTACGACAGCGCGGCCAATGAGCTGGCCTTCCGCAAGGTGCCCTATGACTGCGCCGCCACCGCCCTCAAGGTCCGCGCCGCCGGCCTGCCCGAAGCCCTGGCCCTGCGCCTTTTGACAGGAGACTGACCCGATGAAGCACCCCGAAACCGGCATGGAGATTGACGGCTTCACCCTTGGAGCGCGCATCCATCAGGGCGGTTTTGCCACAATCTGGGAAGTGACCCATGCGCTGTATCGGACACCTCTGGTGATGAAGGTGCCCAAGATCCTCGACGGCTATGATGGCCCTACGATCGTCGGCTTCGAGGTCGAACAGATGATCATGCCCCGCCTCACCGGCCCACATGTGCCGCGCGTGCTGGGCACCGGCGACTTCTCTGTCATGCCCTATATCGTGACCGAGCGCATCCCGGGCGGCTCTTTGCTGCAACGGTTCAAGGCCGCGCCGTTGCCACTGTCCGATCTGGTCGAACTCGCCGCCCGCATGGCGGCCGCCGTCCATGCCCTGCACCTGCAACACGTCGCGCATCTGGATCTGAAACCCGACAACATCCTGCAGCGTGAAACCGGCGAGATGGTGCTGATCGACTTCGGCCTGTCGCGCCACGACCATTTGCCCGACCTTCTGGCCGAGGAATTCACCATTCCGATGGGCACCTTCCCCTATATCGCCCCGGAGCAGTATTTGCGCCAGCGCGAGGACCCGCGGTCAGACCTGTTCGCGCTGGGCGCGATGATCTACGAGGCGGCAACCGGCAAGACCCCGTTTGGCATCCCGGAAAACCTGTCCGGCGTGCGGCGGCGGCTGTGGCGCGACCCGGTGCCGCCCCGTGCTTTGCGGCCCGATCTGCCGGGCTGGATGCAGGAAATCATCCTGCGCGCGCTGGAAGTGGACCCCGCCCGGCGTTACCAGTCCGCCGCGCAGATGCTGTATGACCTGACGCACCCCGCCTCGGTCACCCTGACGGTGCGGGCGGAAAAGACCACCCGGGATGGGTTCGCGGCCGTGACGATGCGCTGGTGGAAGATGCGGCGTGTCCGCCGGTTCGATCCGCCGACCAGCCTTGCCGCCCAGATCGAGCGCGCGCCGATCCTGCTGGTCGCGGTGGACCTGTCGCCCGAGGGCGAGCCCTTGCATGAAAGCCTGCTGCTGTGGGTGCGCCGCATCCTGACCTTGCAGCCCGAAAGCCGGGTGGCGGTGGTCAATGTGATCCGCAACTCTGTGCTGGGCATCGACACCGGCACGGATGACAGCGGCGAAAGCCTGCATGTGGCGCGGCTGGTGGCGCTGCGGGCCTGGGCCGGGGGGCTGGACCTGTCCGAGGCGCAACTGACCTTCACCATCCTGGAAAGCACCGATGCTGCGCAATCGCTGATCGACCATGCCGAGGCGATCCATGCCGGCCATGTGCTGATGGGCGCACGTGGCCATTCCGGGACGCGGCGCTATCTGGGCTCGGTGTCGTCCAAGGTCGTGGCGCAGGCGTCCTGTTCGGTGACGGTGATCCGTCTGGCCGGGGCCGCAGCGGAAGGCGAGGCGGCGGCATGAGCCTGCAGGGCTTCTTCGTCGCTGCGCCGCAGGATGACGGCGATGCCGTGACGGGGCACTATTACGAGACCGCCTCGCCCGATCCGGCACGGGCGCAGGTCTGGGGCTATACGGACAAGCTGTCCTATGCGCCGGGAGAGGCGCTGGTGCTGTATGGCATGTCCAGCGCGGCGCAGGTCCGGCTGGAAATCCCGCGCGATGGTCTGGTGCCCGAGGTTCTGCTGGAACGCGACATTGCGGGCGGGTTTGCCGAGACGCCGCTTCATTGCTCGGTCACGGGCTGCGACTGGCCCGAGCGGTTCCGGATGGCGATCCCCATGGACTGGCGGTCGGGCGTCTATGTGGTCCGCCTGACCGTGCCGGGCCATCAGTCGGAACACCTGTTCGTCCTGAAGGCGGCGGCGCCCGAGGGGCTGGTGATGGTGCTCACCACTGGGACCTGGTGTGCCTACAACGACTGGGGCGGGTCGAACCATTATCAGGGCCTGTGCGGGCCGCATGGGGTGGAGTTCTCGCCACATGTGTCGATCCGCCGGCCTTGGGCCAAGGGGTTCACCCGCTGGCCTGAGGACGCGCCCCGCATCCCTCATGCCTCGCCTTTGCTGTCGAGGCCGCGCTATCCGCATATGGACTTCGCCCGGGCGCGGGGGATTTCGAAGAAATACGCCTCTTCGGGCTGGGGGGCGTTCGAGCGGCCTTTCGCTTTGTGGGCCGAGGCGCAGGGGATCGCGCTGTCCTATGTCACCCAGCATGACCTGCATGCGGACCCGGACCTGCTGAAGGGCGTCAGGCGGGCGGTGATCGTCGGGCATGACGAATACTGGACTTGGGAGATGCGGGATCATCTCGACGCCTGGGTGGACCAAGGGGGCCAGTTGGCGCGGTTTGCGGGGAATTTCTTCTGGCAGACGCGCCTGTCGGCGGATTTGGCGGTGCAGACTTGCTTCAAGTATCTGGCGGAGGAACAGGACCCGGCGATGACGGGGGATGTGACGCGGCTGACCAGCTATTGGGACCATCCGAAGGTCGGGCGGCCTGCGGTGGCGACGATGGGGCTGACCGGGGTGATGGGGGTTTATGCGGGGTGGAGCCGGTGTGCGGCGCATGGGTCGGGCGGGTTCACGATCTATCGGCCGGGGCATTGGTCGGTGCGCGAGACGGGGCTGGGGTATGGGGATGTGCTGGGGGCGAGATCTCGGATCTTTGGCTATGAGGTGGACGGGATTGATTACGGGATGGCGCAGGGGCTGCCTTTTGCGGTGGAGCGGACGGGGCTGGCGGGAGAGTTGGTGATCGTGGGGCTGTCGCCGGCCTCGACCCTGGCGCATGCGACGGGGCTTTCGGACGCGGATCGGTTCATCGGGCGGTATGATGCGGAGGAAGTGGCGGGGGTGGTTTACGGCGGGGTGACGGAGGAGACGGTTGCTCGGGCGAGTAGGGGAAATGGGTGCATGGCGGAGTATCGGCGGGGTTTGGGGGCGGTTTTCAACGCCGGATCGTGTGAGTGGGTGGCGGGATTGATCGCGCGGGATGCGGTGGTAAGCCGTGTGACGAGACGGGTGTTGATGGGGGAATGGGTGTGAAATCGGATTGTTGCACGCGTGCAACCTTGCGTAGTTCATTGATTTTGTTGTATTTCGTGAATTTCGTTAGGAATTGGGTAACCACGATTGGTGTGAAAATCCGTAGGGTGGGGTTCCACCCCACCGGCACGCCGCACGACAGGTGGGGGGGAACCCCACCCTACGAAAGGGCAAATGGTGTTGTTTGGTCAGTGATTGACGGATCGACGGGTGCTTGGAACGCGGCGAGGTTTTTTTGTACCATTTCCGGGGCGGCGGCGCTGATGAGGACACTCGCCACGACCGGATCGCTCAGCGGGAATTGCAGGGCGGCGGCGATGCGGCCCGTGTGGAGCTGGGCCAAGACCGCGTCGATGGCACGGACGCGGGACAGGATATCTTCGGGCGCGGGGGCGTAGTCGAATATCGCGCCGGGGATGGGGCCGGTGGCGAGGATGCCGGTGTTGAAGACGCCGCCGGCGATCATGCGGCCTTCGGTTTCGGCGAGGCGCTTCAGGACAGGGCCGGCGCGGCGGTCGAGCAGGGTGAAACGGTTCGCCATCAGGATCACGTCGAGGGGGGGCACGTCGAGGAGGTCGAGGCAGACCTGCATTTCGTTCACGCCGAGGCCGAAGGCGCGGATGGTGCCATCGGCCTTCAGGGCGCGCAGCAGGGGCAGTCCGGTGGTTATGAGGTCGTGCCAGTGGC
>JANLQT010000293.1:0-3325 GCA_031368035.1 Rhodobacterales bacterium
GGGCCGATGCCGAGGGCGCGCAAGGAAAGCGTGATGGCGTCAAGGCCGTTGCCGACGCCGAGGGCGTGGGTGGTGCCACAATAGGCGGCGAATTCGGATTCAAACGCGCGCAGTTCGGGGCCGAGGATCAGGGCGTTGCCGTCGAGAACCCGGTGCCAGGCGGCGTCAAGCTCGGGGCGGAGGGCGGCTTGCTCGGCGGCGAGGTCGAGGAAGGGGATGGGGGCGGTCATGGGGCCTTCATTCCCTGAGTTGCGCCAGCCGGTCAAGCGGCAGCAACAGGTGGACCTGCGCGCAAAGGCCCGCTCCGAAGCTGGATTTGAACCGTTGCAGGGCGCGGTTTTCGGTCCAGCCGTCCTCGTTCGTGCTTCGACCAAAGGAAAAGGCGCGGAAGCCTTCGGTGGTGGCGGCTTCCAGCGCGAGGGAGATGCCGTAGCTGGAGGCGCCGAGGGCGAGGCCTTCGTCGGTGGCGCCGTTGTACTGGTTGTGCAAGGTGCCGGTGCCGTAGTCGATGAACCATTGGCCGGAGAGCGCTGTGCCAGAGCTGTCGCGGATGATCTGCGCGCGGCTTTTGGGACCGAGGCGAGCGTGCAAGTCGACGAGTTCGGGCACGGAATGGACCAGCCGCTTGCCGTATTTGCTGTCCAGCCGCGCAGAGAGAAGGGTGTGCAGTTCCGCCCAACCCTTGGGGGCAAGGACGGGATCGGCACGCAGGCCCTTGCGTTCGGCGCGGCGGATTTCGGATTGCCAATAGCCGCGCTCCGGTCCCGGCAGGGTCAGGACGGCGCAGAGGTCCATCTGGGTCAGGGTGCCAAGGCGCATCAGGTCGGGTAGAAGGCCGTCGTCGGCCTGGCGCAGCACGGCGACGGGCGGCGGTCGGTAAAGGAGTTCGGTGAAGCCTTGGGACTGGAGCCAGACAGCCGCCTCGCGCAGGAAGGCGCGGGCGTGGGCGGGGTCGCGGGCGAGGCTGATCAGGCCGCCGAAGCTGGTGCCCGGATGCGAGACGGCGCGGTGGGGCAGTTTCAGGTCCGCCGCCATGGGCAGCACCGCCGAAAGCGCGCCGCCGCGCCGCCCGACCAAGCTGAGATCGCGGAAGCGGTTGCCGTGATAGTCCAGAAACCGTCGGCTTTGCATCACGGTGCCGCTGGGGGCAATATCCGTCACGGCATCCCAGGCGGCGGCCATGTCGGGACGGTAGGGTTCGATCTGCCAGCCTGAGGCCATCAGGCCAGGCCCTTGAAGGCACGAAATTCGGCGTAGTCGCGGATATAGTCTGCCTCGACATAGGGGGCCGAGGCGAGGACGAGGAGGGTTGTGCCGTCCGCAAGCGCGGTGAAATCGCGCCACATGCCGGGAGGGACGATCAGATATTGGTCCGGGCGGGTCAGCAGGTGGGCGGTGCGCGTGGTGCCGTCGTCAATCTCGAACCGCACCGCGCCGGTCATGGCGATCACGGCTTGCGTCAAGGTGCGGTGGCCGTGCGCGCCGCGGACCTCTCCCTGCCGCATTCCGTGGATCCAGTAGACCCGCTGCACCGGAAACGGCAGGTCGTTCGCACAGTCGAGGACGACGATGCGGCCCGTCACTTCTGGGTCCGGAGCGACGATCTGGGGCAGATGGCGGATGTCTTGCGCGGGGCTTTCGCGGGTCATTGCGGGCCGTGCCAAGGCAAGGTGCGGGCCTGCATGCAGCGTCCGCACAGATCGCCCGCCTTGCCTGTCGCCATGTCCATTCGGAAGCGCCAGAAGGCGGGGGAGTTGTAAACCGCGACCGCTTCGGGCGGAGTGTCGAATTCGAGGCCATAGCGTTCGGCGGCGATATCGCCTGCGTCCTCGACCATGTAGCAGCACAGCAGGACGCGGTATTTCTGACCCGAGCGGACCAGCAGGAAGGGCTTTTGATAGGGGTACTGGCATTCGCGCACGTCGCGGGCCATTTCGTCATCCGAGGGTTCGGCGTCGGCATCGGGGCCGACCGGGCGTTCCAGAAAGCCTGCCAGATCGACGCGGACGCCGAGGTCCTTTCCACGCGCCATGGCGGCATCGCCGATGCGGTAAATCTCTTCGCGCGGCATGTTGGACAGGTTGTACTGGCCGACCCGGGCGACGATGTCGGGGTGCAGCATCTCCATCGGCTGGGCATAGACGTGAGGCACGCCAAGTTCGGCGGCGAGCGATACGAGATCGGGCAGTTCCGCGATGTTCTGCATGTTGGCGGTTAAGCTGAGCGTCAGATCGCGCGGGCGGCCGGTGGCGGCGCGGATTGCCACAATCTCACGCGTGTTTTCAAGGAACTTCTCGAAACTGCCGCCGACGCGGATCGTCTCGTAGGTGGCCTTGGTCGCACCATCGATCGAAAGGCCAAGGTCGTCGATCATCGAGACAGCCTTGGCGAAGCGGCCCTTCGGCGGGATGGAGCCGTTGCTCATCAGGTCGATCACCGCCTCGGGGTGCATCTCGCGGCAAAGCTCGATGATGTCGCAAAGCTGCGGATGCAGGAACGCCTCGCCCCAGGTGAAGGAGATGTAGCTGTAGGTGCGATCCCGGCTGCCTTGCAGCATGGCCTTGACCTCGTCCACCGAAACATAGGTCTTGGTGAACAGCCCCTCGCGCCAGCAGCCGACGCATTTGAAGTTGCAGTTGCCAGTGATGGAAATCCACAAGCCGTCGGGCGACAGCGGGGCGTGCCCGCTGAGCGACAGATCGCGCAACTTGCGGACATGGGCCGCATAAAGCTGGGTTCTGTCGGTTGTGGCGGTGATCGGGGTGTCCATGCCTGTCCTGTGGCGGCGCAATGCTGTCGTGCCGCCAAGCGACGGCGGGCTGGCGGAAAGGATAAAGCTTCAAGCCGGGCGGGCAAGGCAAAATGCGGATGCCGGGGCGGCGGTCAGGCCGGTTTGCGCCCGGTCACGCAGATTTCGGCAGCCTGGGCCGGAAACTGTTTGCCAAGCGCGATGAGGCCGTCGACCAGACATTCCACCAGTGCGGGGCTTTCGGCCTTCAGCACAAGCTCCATCTGGGCATGGGTGAAGGGCTTGAACAGGTAGCCGTCCTGCGTCAGCCCGGTCAGACCTGAGGCGGCGACGAGGGCTGTCAGCCCTTTGGCATCAAACACCACCGGATGGCCGAGTGCCTTGTCACGCGGGCTGAGCGTTTGCGGCGCGGGGATCAGCCCGGCCTCGACGGCCAGTAGCCGGTGAAAGGACCCGGCATTGGGCACCGATGCGAGAAGGTGTCCGCCGGGGGCAAGCGCCTGAACGGCGGCGGCCAGAAGCGTGGCGGGTGCGGCGGTTTCGTGCAGAAGGCCGCTGAGCAGGACAGCGTCGTAG
>JANLQT010000309.1:0-1551 GCA_031368035.1 Rhodobacterales bacterium
TCGGCGATCAGGTCATCACGTCCGGCAAAGTGGCGATAGACGGCGGCGGGGGTCACGTCGGCGGCCTTGGCAGCCTCGGACAAAGTGAAGCCTTGCGGGCCGTGTTCGGCAATAAGCTCCAGCGCGGCATCGACCAAAGCCTGCCGCAGATTGCCGTGATGGTAGCCTTGCTTCACGCGCCGTCTTTCATCTTGGTGCAAATACTCGCGGGGGTTTGCGGGCGGCAGCCCCCAATCTACATCCCCATCAGCGCAGGGCCGCCGCAGATCTTCGCGTCGATCACCCCGATCTTGCCCTTGTCCTTGCCGGGATAGTCCATGCCCAGCAGCACGGTCTGGATCGCGGCAATCCGCGCGCGCAGTTTGTCGTCCGACAGGATCACCGTCCAGGGCGCGCGGGGCAGGTTGGACTTGGCCATCGTCTCGGCAATCGCCTTGGAATACTCGTCCCATTTCGGCAGGCCGTCGATGTCGATCTGGCTGAGCTTCCATTGCTTCAAGGGATCGCTTTCCCGGTCGAGGAAGCGCTTGAGTTGCTCGGCGCGGTCCACCTCCAGCCAGATCTTGATCAGGATGAAGCCCTCATCCACGATCATCTGTTCAAAATCGGGCAGTTGCCGGAAAAAACGCGCGCGCTGGTCGGGGGTGCAGAAGCCGAACACCTTTTCGACGATGGCACGGTTGTACCAGGACCGGTCGAAGATCGAGATTTCGCTCATCGCCGGAAAGGCGTCGATGTAACGCTGGAAATACCAGCTTGCCGCCTCGCGCTCGGTGGGTTTTGACAGGGCCACGACGCGGGCGACGCGGGGGTTCAGGTTCAGGCGCAGGGCTTCGATCGTGCCGCCCTTGCCGGCGGCGTCGCGCCCCTCGAACACCACCATCAGACGTTTGCCCTTGGCTTTCAGGTCGTAATGCATCTGCACCAGTTGCAGTTGCAGGCCCGCCATCTGCGCCTCGTAATCCTTGCGCTTCATCTCTTCGCGGTAGGGATAGGTTTTGGACAGCATGTCGTCCTTGTCCGCCGTCTCGATGGCTTTGCGGATGTCTTTGGGCGCGTCTTTCTTGAAATACCGGGTGATCGCCCCGTCAAATGGCAAGTCCATGGCTGTCTCCCGCGTGGTGGCCGACGTTGTCGCTTGCAGTATTACGATTGTGCGGCGGCGCGCAATCGGGCTTGGGCGGCAATGCGCAGAACGGCGGCCTCGACCTCGTCCGGGCGGGTCAGGTGCGGCATGTGGCCGGCGCCGGGCAGTTCGGTCAGCCGGGCGTGCGGCATAAGTTTGGCCAGCGGGCGGGAGTGGATGTGGATGGGCACGACGCGGTCATCGGTGCCGTGCAAAAGCTCGGTTGGCAGGGTCAGGCCGGCGTGGCGCGGCATGTGGGCGGTCAGTTCGGCATGCAAGCGGTTGATCTGTTCGGTGTTGTGGCGAAGCGTTTCGCGGCGGACGGCGAGCGGGATGCCCTTGGCGGCGAAATAGCCGGGCGGGATCGGTTCGGGTGAGAAGACTTCGGTCACCATGCGTTGCACCCAAAATTCCGGCACGAAGGC
>JANLQT010000312.1:0-1559 GCA_031368035.1 Rhodobacterales bacterium
GCGAAGAACTGCGCATAGGGGTGGCGTAGGGCTGCCAGTGTCACATCCCCCGGCGCCGCGCGGTGGCGCAGATCGGTCGGCGCGGAAACCCGCGCCCGCAGTGCGCTGGACGCGACAACAGCCAAAGCCCCGCGCCGCCTGGACAGGGCGGGCCAACCAGCCTCGGCTTCCCAGCGCAGCATCTCGTCCAGCAAGGCCAGCGCCAACCCGGGCACTTCGGCCCCAACCTGCCCCGAAAGCGCCCGTTGCCCGGAAACCCCCTCTGCCGCAAAGGCCTCGCTTGCCCCGAGCGCGGTTTCAAGACCGGCAAGCCGCGCGGCTTCGTCGGGCGTGAGGCCGGAAAGCTCGGCCACGTCCGCCGTCTGCCCCGGTGCTGCCACCAGAACCTGCACCGATGTGGCCGGATCGCGCTGCAACGCGTGCCCGGAAAGCCGCAGCGCACGCCGGTCGGGCACCCGGCCCAGCAGGCGCAGCAGGCCCGCGTCCGTTGCCAAGACGCCCCAGACGATGCGGCGGATCAGCACCCCGCCGTCACGGCCAGCGCCGCCCGACAAATTCCGAGATGACCCCGCCAATCGCCCCGCCCACCGCCAGCACCGCGATGAAATTGCGGTCGAACATCAGCTTTCCGTATTCCAGCATGATGGCAAACACCGCCAGAATCGCCTCCATCGGGCCTTTGTACAGCATGTGCATGGACCGGATGATCATCACATAGATCGCGAACAGCAGCACCGCGAAGAACACCGCCGTGATGATCGTGCGCAGCCCTGTCGCAATCGCTTCGGCATAGTTGCGCCCGACATTGGCCCCTATCACCATCCAGCCGCTGACCAGTCCCAGCCCGGCGCACCCGGGGATCAGCCAGCCGGTCTGCGTGCCCTCGGGCAGCAGCGGGATATAGGTCATCGCCCCGGCGGCCGCGACAAGCGCAAAGAACACGGCGGCAATCAGCTTGGCAGCGGTGGGCATCGCCCTAGGCCGCGGGTTTGGTGATGGTGATCTGCGTCACATCGCAGCTGCCGCCTTCGAACGCCCCCGCGCAGGAACACAGGTAGAAGTCCCACATCCGCTTGAAGCGTTCGTCAAAGCCCATCTTCTGCACCTCGCCCCAGCGCGCGTTGAACGTGTCATACCAGCGGCGCAGGGTCTGGCTGTAACTTTTGCCGAACTCGATGGAGCCCTTGACCACCAGCCCGGCCTTTTCCACCTCACGCCGCAAGACCGAGGGCGCAGGCAGCATGCCGCCGGGGAAGATGTATTTCTGGATGAAATCCACCGATTTGCGATAGGTGTCCCAATTGGTGTCGCGCACGGTGATGATCTGCAGCGTGGCATTGCGGCCGGGGCGCAAGCGGTTTTTCACCGCGTCGAAATAGGTCGGCCAGTATTTCTCGCCCACCGCCACGAACATCTCGATCGAGGCGATGCCATCATAGACCCCGGTTTCATCCCGGTAATCTTGCAGCTTGATCGTCACCCTGTCGGAAAGACCCGCCCGCGCCATCCGGTCCACCGCGTATTTGTATTGCTGTTCGCTGATCGTCAGGCAGGTGACT
>JANLQT010000313.1:0-13100 GCA_031368035.1 Rhodobacterales bacterium
AATGCCCTTGCCGATCAGATATTCCATCACCTCGACCGTCGGCCCCGGCGTGTGCGGGCCGGTGTCATTGGCGTTCAGAAACAGCGCCTCGTCATGGCCCCGCTTGTCCCAGTCCGACCGCAAGACCACCCATTCCCCCGCCTTGATCGCTCCATGCTTGGCCTCCCAGGCCTTCACGTGGTCGATCGTCAGCAGAAAATCCGGGTTCGCCCCACACTCTGCTGCGAAGTCGAGCACGTTCACCGGTGCGACCAGCCGCTGCACCGGCAGCGTGTCGGTATAGCCGTCGGCATAATCCTTGCCGGTGATCCAGTGGTGCGGCGCGTCGAAATGCGTGCCGGAATGCTCGCCCACCTTCAGCCAGTTCCAGGCCCAGAACGGCCCGTCCTTGTCGTATTCGCTGATCCGGTGGATCTCGATCTTCGGCGTGTCCTTGGCGAAATCCGGCGGCAGTTTCAGCAGCGGGGTCTCCGGCCCCAGCACGCCGGTCAGGTCCACCACTTCGATCCCCCCCGAGGCCAGCATCTTGGCCATCTGGCTCAGCACATTTGCAGCAGTCATCTTGGTCTCCCTGTTGATCCGTGGCGAGCGGCGAGTTGGATTCCCGACGTCTCAAGCTGGAATCATGCTAGACAGAATTAAATGCATTCGCAAATATCCTCGCAAGCCGAAGCGGAGGCGCCTGTGCCCGAACCCTACGATGCAGTGCTGATCGGCGCGGGCGTGAACACGCTGGCGGCGGCCCTGCATCTGGCCGAGCGAGGCCAGCAGGTGGCGGTGTTTGAAGGCGCCGCGGTTGCTGGCGGCGCGGTCAAAACCGGCGAATACACAATCCCCGGCTTTCGGCACGACTGGGGCGCGATGAACCTGTCGCTGTTCGCGGGCGGCGGGTTTTTCAAGGAATACGGGGCCGAGCTGACCAAACACGGCGCGGCCTTTGCCCCCACCGCCCGCCCCTTCGCCTCCAGCTTTCCAGACGGAACCTGGTGCGGCGTCTCCACCGATCTGGCAGGCACAATCGCCCGGATCGCCGCCCTGTCGCGCAAGGACGCTGACACTTGGCGCACCCTTTGCGCTGCCTTCCCTGCCGAAGCCCCACACCTGTTCGGCCTTTTGAACAGCCCCATGCAGTTTCGGGCGCTGGCATATTTCTTGTTCAGAACTCTTCGCGCCAAGGGCTTGGCGGGAACGCTGGACATGGGCCAGTTCCTGCTCTCCTCCCCCCGGTACTGGCTGACCCAAACCTTTGATTCTCCACAACTTCAAGCCATGTTGGCGGCTTGGGGCATGCACCTCGACTTCGCCCCCGATATCGCGGGCGGTGCGCTGTTTGCCTACCTCGAAGGCATGGCCGGACAAGCCTTCGGTATGGTGATCGGGCAGGGCGGCGCGGACACGATCATCAAGGCCATGGTCGCCGCGTTGAAAGCGCGCGGCCATGTGGTCGAGACTGGCACACCGGTCGCGCGCATCCTGACCGAAGGTGGCAAGGCAACCGGCATCGAACTCGCCGATGGCCGCATCATCCCAGCCAGAACCGTGATCGCCGGTGTCGCCCCCAGTGCCCTGACCCGGCTGACCGGCGGCACAACCCCCGCCTTCGACGGCAAGATGGACGCCTTCGACCACGCCCCCGGCACCATGATGATCCACCTCGCCATGGACGGCCTGCCCGAATGGAAAGCCTCGCCCGACCTGCAAACCTTCGCCTATGTCCACCTCGCTCCCAGCCTCGACCAGATGGCGCGGACCTATGCCCAAGCCAAGGCGGGTCTCCTGCCGGACGAACCCATCGTCGTTGTCGGCCAGCCCACCGTGGTCGATCCCTCCCGGGCACCCGAAGGCAACCACGTCCTCTGGCTGCAAATCCGCATGGCCCCCGGCACCATTCTCGGCGACGCCAAAGGCCAGATCATCGCCCGCGATTGGCCCGATGCCGCCGCCCCTTTCGCCGCCCGCGCGCTGGGCATCCTTGAGGCGCATGCCCCTGGAACCAAAGCCAAAATCCTCGGCCAGCGCATCGTGACGCCGCTGGAGATGGAAGCTGACAACCCCAACCTGATCGGCGGCGATCAGGTTTGCGGCAGCCACCAGCTAAGCCAGAATTTCCTGTTTCGCCCGGCCCGAGGCCATGCGGACGGCTCCACCCCGATCCCGAACCTGCACCTGACCGGCGCGGCCGTCTGGCCCGGCGCTGGCACCGGGGCGGGCGCTGGATACCTTCTTGCCCAACGACTTGTCGGAAAATGAGAAACGTCAACCAACAGGAACTGAAAATGACCATCACCAGACGCACCCTACTGCAAACGGCCGCCGCCGGGGCGGCATTCTCGGCCTTTGGCCTGCCCAGCCTCGCCGCCGGCATTGACGAGCTTGTCATCGCTTACAACGTCAACCTGCCAAGCTGGGATCCGACCACCGGCCCCTCGGCGGTAAACCCGACCATTCAAGGCATCTACCAGTCGGTGTTCGACCAGTTCATCCTGCAACAGCCCGACCTGAAACCTAGCCCCGGCCTGCTGACCGACTGGGGCTGGAACGACGACAAGACGCAAGTGCACATGACAGTCCGCGACGGCGTAAGCTGGCACGACGGCAGCCCCTTCACCGCCGAAGACGTCGCCTGGTCCTTGACCCGCGCCGCCGATCCGGCCACCGGCAACCCGATCCAGTTCGTCTGGGGCACACTCGCCAACATCAAGGCGGACGGCAACAAAGTCACCGCCGACGTGAAGCAGTTCGACCCCACCATCTTCAAATGGATGTATTTCCTGACCGGCTATGTCCTGCCCAAGGCATATTACACCAAAGTCGGCGCCGCCGGCTTTGAAGCTGCCCCGATCGGCACCGGCCCCTATATGGTCGAGAAGTTCGAGCAGGGCGCCTTTGTCCGCCTGAAGGCCAACGCCAATTACTGGGGCGGCAAGCCTGATTTCGACACGGTAACCATCAAGTTCGTCACCGACGCCGCCGCCCGCGTGGCCGAGATTGAAAGCGGCTCCTCCCACGTCACGCTGGAAATGCCTTACGAGGAATATGACCGGCTGAAGGGCGGCATGAACGGCTATGCCACGCCCATTTCCGACATCGGCATGATCTTTCTGAACGACATCGACGCGATGCTGGACCCCAATGTCCGCCACGCCGCCGTCATGTCCATCGACAAGCAGACCATCATCGACAAACTGTTGTCCGGTTATGGTGTTGCGATCGACACGCTGGAAACCCCGCAATACGACGCCTTCGATGCCTCGATCAAGACGCCCTACGATCCGGAAAAGGCCAAGACGTTGCTGGCCGCCTCGGGGTTCAGCCCCGATAATCCGGTGAAATTCACCATTCAGACCACCAAGGGCTTCAAACCCAAGGACTACGAGATGATCCAGGCCATCGTCGGCGAATGGCGCAAAGTCGGGATCGAGGCGACCATCGAAGTCTATGAAATCGCCAAGCATTACGAATTGCGCGCTGCCGACAAGCTGGCCCCGGCCGCCTTCTACAACTGGGGCAACTCGGTCGGTGATCCCACGACATCAACCGGATTCGCGATGTTCGGCCCCTCGCCGCATTCGGTCTGGGATTCGGCCGATCTGATCGAGAAGATCGGGCCGCTCTGGGGCGAGAAGGATGAGGCCAAGCGCATCGCGGGCTGGAAAGCGGTGGACGCCTATATCGCGGAAAACGCCTATGTCATTCCGCTGTTGCAATATGTGCAACCGATCCTCGCGGTCAAAGGCGTGACCGTGACGCCGCATGACAGCGGGGCGCTGTTGCCGCATCTGATGAAGCGCGGCTAAGAAAGACTGGGGGGCGACGCGCCCCCCAGACCCCGCGGATACTGGGGCGGAATGCAGCTTCTAGGGCGACTCCTTTTGCGGCTGGTCACCACCGCCGTCACGCTGTTAGGCGTGGCGTTGATTGTCTTTGTCGTCATCCGCGTGGTGCCGGGCAATCCGATCGCTTTGATGCTGCCCCCCGGGGCCACCGAGGCCGACATTGCCCGCCTGACGGCCTTTTACGGCCTCGACAAACCCCTGCCGCAGCAGTTCCTGATCTGGGCGTCGGGCGTCTTGCACGGCGATTTCGGCACCTCGATCACCACGCGCCAGCCAGTGCTGTCTCAGGTGCTGGACCGTCTGCCCGCCACGCTGGAACTGTCGATCATGGCGCTCGTGATCGCCGTGCTGATCGGCGGCGCCGTCGCCCTGACCGGCACCCGCCACCGCGAAACCGGGATCGAGGCCGCGATCGACGTCGCGAACGGCATGGCCCTGTCGATTCCGGACTTCCTGTGGGGCCTGGTCCTGATCCTGCTCTTCGGCGTCGCCTTGCCCATTTTCAACATTTCAGGCCGCGTCACCCCCTCTCTGGACCTGCCGTTCACTACAAATTTCTACCTTTTCGAAAGCCTCGTCCGCCTGCGCTTTGATCTGTGGTTCGACCTTGTGAAACACATGTTCCTGCCCGCCCTGGCCCTCGCCATCCCCCTGTCCGCCATCATCGCGCAGGTCCTGAAGCAAAGCCTGAAGGAAACGATGCACCTCGATTACGTCACCCTGGCCCGCACCAAGGGCTACGGCGAGAACCATGTCATCCTGCGCGAAGCTTTACCCAACGCCGTCCTGCCGACGCTGACCCTGGTTGGCGTGCAGTTCACCTTCCTGATCGGCGGCACCATCATCATCGAGCGGCTGTTCAGCTATGAGGGCCTCGGAAACCTCGCCATCGACGCGGTCATCAACCGCGACCTGCCGCTTATACAGGGCATCGTGATCCTGTTCGCAGTGATCTTCACCGGCGTCAATCTGGTGGTCGATGCGCTTTATGCCGTCCTGAACCCCAGGCTTCGGCATGGCTGAGCGGGGCCGCAAACGCGCCGGATTGCGGCTGTGGCTGTCAGGCGGCTGGCTGCTGCTGCTGGCACTTGTCGCCATCTTCGCCCCCCTGATCGCCCCGCAAGACCCGCTCGCGCAGGACCTGATGAACGGCCGCCTGCCGCCGTTCTGGATGGAGGGAAGCGACCCCGCCTTCCTGCTCGGCACCGACAGCCTAGGCCGCGACGTCCTTTCCCGCATCCTCTACGGTGCGCAAATCGCCCTGACCGTGGCGCTGATCGCCGGCACCGCCACCGCGCTCATCGGCGCAACTCTCGGCCTGCTCGCCGGCTTCCTGCGCGGCGGAGTGGACGTCGTCGTCTCGCGCCTGATTGACATCTGGATGGCCTTCCCGCCGGTTCTGTTCTCGATCCTTCTGATCGCCGTCACCGGCCCCGGCCTTTGGCCGATCATCCTCGCCATCGTCGTGATCGACTGGACCCGCTTTGCCCGCGTCATCCGGGCCGAGGCGATGACCCAAGGCGCGATGGACTACGTCGCCTCCGCCCAAGTCGCGGGCCGGGGGCGGCTTGGCACCATGGTCCGGGAAATCCTGCCCAACGTGCTGCCGACCATCGTCGTCCTCTTCACCCTGGAAATGGGCATCTCCGTCATCGTCGAGGCGATCCTGTCCTTCGTGAATCTCTCCATCTCCACCGACCAACCCACTTGGGGCGGCATGATTTCCGAAGGCCGCGCCTCGATCCACCAAGCCTGGTGGGTGCTGGTCTTCCCGCTGATCGCGCTGTTCCTGACCGTCCTCAGCTTCAGCCAGCTTGGCGAGGGCCTGAAAGACCGTTTCGATCCGGTGCTGCGATGAGTTACCTGACCATCCGCAACCTCTCCGCCGAGGTGAAGGGCTACCACATCCCGCTCCTCCGCCGCGTGTCGCTGGAGGTCGCCCCCGGCGAAGTCCACGGCCTCGTCGGAGAAAGCGGCGCAGGCAAGTCCATGATCGGCAAGGCGATTCTCGGCATCCTGCCCAAGGCCGTTACCATCACCGGCGGCGAAATCCTGCTGGACGGCACCGACCTCTTGACCCTTGCCCCTTCGGAACGCCGCCGCCGTGTCGGCGCCACCTGCGCCCTGATCCCGCAAGACCCGCTGACCGCCCTGAACCCCTCGCGCCGCATCGGCGGGCAGATCACCGATCGCCTGGTGGATATCCTGGGCTGGCCCCGCTCCAAGGCCGAGGCGCGGGCGCGCGACCTGCTGACCGAGGTGCAGATCGACAATGCCGAACGCGTCCTGCGCTCCTACCCGCACGAGCTTTCTGGCGGCATGCGCCAGCGCATCCTGATCGCCTCGGCCTTCGCCGCCGAGCCCAAGCTGATCGTGGCGGATGAACCCACGACCGCGCTGGACGTGACGGTGCAAAAGCAAATCCTGATGCTGATCAAGGCACTGCAAGCGAGGCACGGCACGGCGCTGTTGTTCGTCACCCACGACCTTGGCGTGGTCAGCAAGGTCTGCCAGAACCTGTCTGTCCTTTATGCCGGCATGGTGGTTGAAGACACGGATATCAAAAGCTTTTTCTCCGGCCCCAAGCACCCATATTCCGCCGCCCTTCTCGCTGCGACGCCGAAATACACCGACCCCGCCGCCAGCCTGATGCCCGTTCCCGACGCCGTGATCGCCGCTGTCCAAGCCGAAGTCGCGGCCTTCGACAAGGGGCCCGCGCATGGCTGACCTCTACACCATCCAGAACCTGCACCTGTCTCTGCCCGACATGACCCGCAAGCCCGTGTTCGGCGCCGCTCCGCGCGTGGAAATCCTGAAGGGCCTCAGCTTCACTCTGCCCAAGGGCTCCGTCCTTGGCATCGTTGGGGGTTCCGGTTCCGGCAAATCGACCCTCGGCCGGGCGATGGTTCGCCAGTTGGAACCCACCGGCGGCACCGTCCATTTCAGCGGCCAAGACATCACCCACCTGTCCGAAGCCGACCTTCGCCCCCTGCGCCGCCGCTTCCAGATGATCTTCCAAGACCCGCTGTCCAGCCTGAACCCCCGCCACCGCGTCCGCACCATCATCGCCGAACCCCTACGCCTGCACGGATTTTCGGACATCCCTGCCCGAGTCCAACGCGCCCTCGATCACGTCGGCCTGTCCCGCGCCCTCGCCGCCCGCTTCCCGCATGAGCTCTCCGGCGGCCAGCGCCAGCGCGTCGGCATCGCCCGTGCCCTCGCGATGGAGCCGGAGTTCATTCTGGCCGACGAGATCGTCTCGGGCCTCGACGTCTCCTCGCAAGCGCAAGTGCTGAACCTCTTGGAAACGCTGGTGAAAGACCTCGGCCTGACCCTGGCCTTCATCAGCCACGACCTCAGCGTGATCCGCCGCCTTTGCGCCCGGGTGATCGTGCTGCATCAGGGCCGCATCGTCGAGGACCGCCCGACCGCCGAACTTTTCGCCGCGCCCGAAGCCGCTTACACGCGCGAACTTCTCGCCGCGATCCCGCTGCCCGACCCCGATCAGGTCTGGGTCTAGCCCGCCTTTGCCTTCAGCCAGTCCCCGATGATCTGCCGGTGCCGCGCCGCGCCGTAACTCGCGAAATGCCCGCCATGCACCACCCGCACTGGAAGGTCATGCAGCCGCTTCATCGAGCGCATATAATCCGCCGCTTCCGCCGCACTGGTCGCCTCGATCAGCGGGCCATCATAGACGATGTCACCCGAGAACAGCACGCCTGTCGCCGCCTCCCACAGCGCGATCCCGCCCGGAGAATGCCCCGGCGTATGGATCACCTCGAAATGCCGGTCCCCAAGGTCGACAATATCGCCGTCCTGCAACACTCGTGTCGCCGGCGCAGCCTTCACCGCGTAAGCCGTTGAAAGATATGGCGCGGGCGGCAGGGCGGTGAAGATGTCGTCCGTGACATACTTGTCCGCGTAAGTGTTCGCCCGTGTCGGATGCGCCAGAAATTCCGCCTCGGCTTCATGGCACAGGCGGCAGTCAAACTCGTGGTGGCAGCCGATATGGTCGAAATGCGTATGGCTCGCCACCGCCTGCAAGGGCCGCTCCGTCACCAGCGCCACCCGCTCGCGCAAGGACACCACCCCCATGCCGGAATCCACCAGCATGTCGCCGTCCCGCCCCCGCACATGCCAGACATTGCAGCGGTAGAACTCACGGATATGCGGCTCGTCGATCCAGGTCACACCGTCGTCCAGATGCCGGATCCGCCACCAATTCTCTGCCTGCGCCCGCTCCATTACGCCTCCAACAATACATGCGAGGCCGCATAAAGCTCTGCCACGCTGCCCGCCTCCGGCATCTCGCCCTGCGGCAGATGCACCGTCAACACCAGCCCCTGCGCCGCCAGCGGCGCATAATGCGCCCGCACATGCGTGCCGAAAAACACCGCATCCACCAGCCGCGCGGGCCCCAACGGCAAGGCCCCCGTGGCCCCGATCGCCTCGGGGCGGATGCACAAAGTCCCCGTCCCCGGCACCGAAGCACCCAGCGCGGACTGCCCCGCCACCACCGGAATCATGTTGATTTCCCCCATGAACGCCGCCGAGAACAAGGACTTCGGCCGCAGATACACTTCCCGCGCCGGGCCTTCATCCGCGATCTTTCCCGCGTTCATCACCACGATCCGGTCGGCAATCGCCATCGCCTCTTCCTGATCGTGCGTCACATGAATGAACGTCGTCCCCACTTGGCCCTGGATCGCCTTCAACTCATCCTGCATTGCACGCCGCAGCTTCAAATCCAGCGCCCCAAGCGGCTCGTCCAGCAACAGCACATCCGGCGACACCGCCAATGCCCGCGCCAAAGCCACCCGCTGCCGCTGCCCGCCCGACAATTCATGCGGCCGCCGGTCCGCCTTGCCCGGCAGGCCGACCATCTCCAGCATCTGCTCGGCCTTTGCACGCCGCTCGGCCTTGGCCATCCCGCGCATCCGCAGCCCGAAGCCCACATTGTCCGCCAAACTCATATGCGGAAACAGCGCGTAATCCTGAAACACCGTCGTTGTCGGCCGATGCGCCGGGTCCACCCCCGCCATATCCTTGCCGCCGATCAGAATTTGCCCCGCCGTCGGCTCCGCAAACCCGCCGATCAGGTTCAGCAAAGTGGTCTTGCCGCAGCCCGACGGCCCCAGCAGCACCACATATTCCCCCGCCGCGATGGCCAGACTGACATCATCCAGCACCGAGGCGGACCCATAGCGCTGCGAGACATTCAAGGCGGTGACAGAGGCAGTCATTTGGACCTCCGGAACAAGGTGAACTCCAACAGCAAAACGGCGGTGATGGACACGAGAAACACCAGCGATCCCACGGCGTTCGTGGCCGGTGACAGCCCCGATTTCAACATCGACCAGATCTCAACCGGCAGGGTGACGTCAAACCGAGTCAGCAGATAGGCGATGATGAACTCGTCCCAGGAAAATGTGACTGACAGGAAGAACGCCGCCGCCAATGCGGGCGCCAACATCGGGGCCGAGATGAACCACAGCACCCGCGCCTCGCTTGCCCCAAGATCCCGCGCGGCGCGTTCTGCATTCTTCTGATGGTCGCCCATCGCGGCATAGCAGATGGCAAAGCACAAAGGCAGGTTGATGACGACATGCCCCACCCCCGCCGTCCACAGCGACAGCGAAACCCCGGTCCGCGAGAAAAGCGACAGCAGCCCCAGCGCGATGATCAGATAACTCACCGTCATCGGAGCGACAAGCAGCCCTCGCACCCAAACCGACCCCGGCAAATGCACCCGCGCCAAGGCATGCGCCGCCAGAAACCCCATCACCAATGCGGCAGCCGACGACAGGATCGCCACCAGCGCCGAATGTCCCATCGCGGTCATCAGCTTGTCGTTGCCCAGCACCTTCGCATACCATTGCAACGAAAATCCCTGAAACGGCGGCACCGGCAAGCGCCCGTCCTGAAACGAGAAAATCACCAGCACCACCACCGGCAGGAAGATGAACCCGTAAGCCGCCGCCAGATAAGTCAGCGCCAGCCCCTTCATAGCCGGTCCAGCCTTAACCACTTCGCTACCGAGGCATAGGCCGCCACCACCACCGCCATCAGCACCACCGACAGTGCCGAGGCCAAGGGGAAATTGCCCGACCTCTGCAACTGCAACATGATCAGCTGCGGCAAGGTCAGCTCGGTATTGCCGCCCAATATCTGCGGCGTGACATAGTCGCCGATGCACAGAACGAAGGTGACAAACGCCCCCGTCACGATCCCCGGCAGCGTCAGCGGCAGGATCACATGCCACACAGTGCGCAGCTTGCTCGCCCCAAGGTCCGCCGCCGCCCTTGCGTAGTTCGGCGACAACTGCACCAGATTGGCATAGATCGTCAGCGTCAGCAGCATGACGAAGAAATGCACGAAGCCGATCACGGTCGCGGTGCGGGTCGAGGCCAGTTGCAACGGCTCGCCAATCACCCCCAGCGCCATCAGCCCCTTGTTCACCACCCCATTCTTGCCCAGCACCAGCAGCCACGAATACGACCGCACCACATAGCTGGTCCAGAACGGCAGCACCGCCAGCAGCAGCGCCAGCCGTTGCAGCCGCTTCGGCACCACCCAGGCAATCGTCGCCGCCAGCGGCCAGGCCAGCAGCACCGACAGCACCGTGACGATCACCGTGATCTCCACCGAGTTCAGCAGCGCCTTGAACAGGCTCCAGTCGCCGAAGACCTTCGCGTAATTGCCAAGGTCAAAGCCCGGAACAATCGCCCGCTCCTCCATATGCGCAAACGACAGCGCCAGCATCACCCCGAACGGCAGCAGAAAGAACGCCACAGTCCAAGCCAAGGCCGGGGCCACCAGACCCCAGCCCAGCCGTTTCTCGCGGGCGTCAATCGCAGACATCTACTGGTTCAGCATTGCCGTCCACATGTCCTGCATCGCCTGATCGGTGGCTGCATCCGGCACCGGATACAGTTGTGACCGCTTCAGGTAATCCGGCTGCTTGTCCCAGCGCAGCACGGCCTTCTGTTCAGCGGTCAGGATATCCCCGGCCTTCTGGTTGGTCGGCATCCCCCAATAGCACGACGCCGTCGCCAGCCGCGCCTGCCCCTCGGGTGAGACAATGTAATCCACGAACTTCTGCGCGAGGTCAGGCTTGGTCGTCCCCGCCACCACGCCAATCGACTGCGTCCAGCGCAGACCGCCCTGCTTGGGGATCGTCCAGTCGAGGTTGGGATTGTCCGCCGCCAACACCGCCGTCAGCCATTCGCCGCCGCCAACGATGATATCGACGTCGCCGGTGGCCAAAGCCGTCTGGCTGGACGTCACGTCCGACACCTGCTTGGCCGACTTCCGCAGCTTGAACAGCGCATCCTTCAAGCCCGGCAAAGTCGCCGCATTGATATCCGCCGTCTTCATCCCCTCACCCACCGCGACTAGCCCGATCAACGGCAAATAATAGTCATAAATCCCGATCTTCCCGTCGTATTTGCCCGAGGTTAGGCTGGCCCAATCCTCCATATCCTTCGGATCAACCTTGGTCTTGTCGTAGGAAATCGTGTTGTAGCCGAACTTCTCGGTCACGGCATAGGTCTTGCCGTCCACCACGTTGTGATCCGCCATCACCAGTTCCGGGAACAGATCGGCCGTCGGCAGGCTGGCTGCGTCCATCGGCTGCAACTTGCCCGCCTCGACCATGCGGTGCACATCCACCCCGTCCACCACCAGCACGTCCCAGTCGCCGGGCTTCGACCCGTCCAGGATCGCGAGCCCCGCCGCCGTGCCCTCGTATTCTTTCAGGTTCACCTTGACGTTGTTGGCGGTCTCGAACGGCTCGATCAGCGCCGGGTCGGTGTGGTCGCACCAGACCAGCGCGTTAAGCGTATCCTCGGCCAGTGCCGGGCCAGAGGCGGCAACCAAGGCAACAAAAGACAAGGCAGTCTTGGAACGGGACATGTATTCTCTCCTGAAGGATCGGGCCTCTCATCGGGCCATCACAAAAAGAATTGAGTTCACTCAAATTTAAAGTCAATGTCAAAATTCCAAGACGAGCGGAATTCGATGGCCGGACTGCGCGAACGCCAAAAAGCTGATCGACACCGGCGCCTGATGGACGCGGCGCTGCTGCTGTTCCGCGAAAAGGGCTATGGTGCGGTGCGAACCGACGATATCGCTTCCGCCGCCCAAGTGTCGGTCGGCACGCTGTACAACTACTTCGAAACCAAGGGCGACCTGCTGCTGGCGCTGGTGACGCTGGAAGTGGAAGAGGTGCTGGATCAGGGTGCTGTCGTTGTCGCACGCCCACCGGACGACATTGCCCGCGCCTTCGACCTGCTGATCGGCACCTATTACGACCATTCGCTGACCTATCTGACCAAACCCCTCTGGCGCACCGCCATGGCCCTGACGATTTCCGACCCCGGCACCCCGTTTTCCCTGCGCTACACCGCCCACGACCGCAGCCTGTCCGGACAGGTCACCGCACTGGTCGCCGAACTCCAGAGCCGCGGCCTTGCCCGCGCCGATGTCTCTGCCGCCGGTGTGGGCGAGATGCTGTTCGGCGCGCTGAATCAGTTGTTCACCGAATTCGTCAAGGATGAACCGATGACGCTGGGCGCCCTCAAGGCGCAGGCCGCCGCCCAGAACGCGGCGCTGGCGGTGCTGCTGGCCCCGCGTTAAGGCGACTCGAAATCGCCATCCCATGCCCAAAGCCTAGGCATCTTCGGGCCGCCAATTGCCTTCAAAAGTTTATTCCCGCCCCATAATTGGGCGCCAACCCAACTGGGGCGCTGAATTTGCACCCATTTACCCTACGTCCTGCCCGCCGAACCCGATGAGCACCCATCGTGGTTGCGGCCCAGTCAGGTGGCCTGATTAATCAAAAAGCCCCGGTTAGGGGTGTGCGGCAGCGACCGGATTGGAGCCCATCACCGCCGCACGGGTGCAACATCAAGCTGCGCGGCCAATATGCGGCATTTCGGTCCGAACCGAAAGCCCATGCGCCGCTGCGACAGGGGATAGACCATGAATCTGACAAGACGTTCGCTGCTGGCCTCGGCCACCGCCGGTGCGGCGGCCTTCACGCTGCCGAAACTTGCTTTCGCTGCCGCTGACACCATCAAGATCGGCGTTCTGCACTCGCTGTCGGGCACGATGGCGATTTCGGAAACCACGCTGAAAGACACCGTTCTTATGCTGATCGACGCGCAGAACGCCAAGGGCGGCGTTCTGGGCAAGCAGCTGGAAGCCGTGGTGGTTGACCCGGCCTCGAACTGGCCGCTGTTCGCCGAAAAGGCGCGCGAGCTG
>JANLQT010000326.1:0-10030 GCA_031368035.1 Rhodobacterales bacterium
AGCGCCCAGAACGTTGAACACTTCAATCGGAAATCCCGGCCCGGATTGGCCTTCGTCCAGCGTTTCGGCTATCGCCCCGGTGAAGGCCACCGCCCCCATCGGCCCGCGCTTGCAGACCAAAGTGGCTTTCGAGACCGCCCGCACAGCTTTGAGCGCCTTGATCGTATCGGTCGTCCCGCCCGCGATGTGAAATTCTTCCTCGGTGCCGACAATCAGATCGAAAAGGTGCAACGTCCCCTGCAACTTCGCAGTGACCTTGGCGCTTTCGATGAAGCGTTCCTCGCCCGCGCCATGTCCCGCGAGGCCCCACAGGTTCGGGCGATAATCGATGTCCAACGCCGTCCGCGCGCCATGCTTGCGCGCCAGGGCCAGCGCCTTCAACACCGCGGCCTCGGTATTGGCGTGGGACAGATGCGTGCCCGTCGCCACCACCGACCGGGTTTCGGCGATGAAATCCTCGTCAATGTCCGCCTCGCACAGCGCCATATCGGCGCAATCGGCACGAAAGAAGATCAGCGGAAACGACGTCTCGTCCCGGATGCCCAGCAGCACCAGTGCCGTCAGACGCGACGGATCGGTCGCCACCCCGCGCACATCGACGCCCTCGCGCACCAGTTCCTCGCGGATGAACCGGCCCATGTGCTCGTCGCCCACCCGGGTAATCAGCGCCGATTTCATCCCCAGCCGCGCCGTCCCCGCCGCGATATTGGTCGGGCTGCCGCCGATATACTTCTGGAACGAACACATGTCCTCCAGCCGCCCGCCCACCTGCGCGCCGTACAGATCCACCGAGGACCTGCCGATGGTGATGACATCCAGAGTTTTCATAGCTCGCTCCCCCGCCCGCGACTCGCGCCGCCTCGACAATGGAATAAATATTCCATTCGTCCCATCATTGGAAGACCTTTTCTAAACCCATTCACAGAAGCCGCAAATATCCTCGGGGAGGTCCGGAGGGGCAGACAGCCCCTCTGGCTTGCGAGATCAGCCCCGGGCGGACCCGACCGCCACAGCCAGCGCAATCGCCATCGCAATCGTCGCCGACAGTGACCGGAACGCCCCGAAATCCACCTCGGTCACGGTCAGAACGGCGCTGGCGTGGCGGGCCAGCGGGCTGGTCAGCCGGTCGGTCAAGGCCACGACGGGCAGACCGCGCGCGCGCGCCTCGGCGGCCAGCGACAGGGTTTCCTCCGAATAGGGCGCAAAGGTGATCGCCAGCAGCGCATCACCGGGGCGCAGGGCAAAGCGGTGATCCAGCTTGCCCACCCCGTCATGCAGCATGGCGGGAACCTGCATCTTGTCAAAGACATAGGCCAGATAACTCGCCACCGGAAAGGCGCGCCTCAGCCCGACCACATGCACCGTATCGGCCGCGGCCAGCAGCGCCACCGCCTGCGCCAGCGCGGCCTCGTCCAGCGATTTGGTCAGCGCCTCCAGCGACAGGCGGCCCGCCTCGACAAACTCGGCCAGCAGCGCGGCGGGCTGCCCGCCTGCACCCTCTTTCAGGTTCTTCAGCCGCGTCGCATAATCCGGCCAGCCGGGATTATAGGCCTCGCGGAACAGGCGCTGCATTTCCGAAAAGCCGGTGAACCCCAGGATCTGGCAGAACCGCATCAGGGCCGAGGGCGGCACTTCCGCCCCCGCCGCCAGTTCCGCCACGGTGGACACGGCAATACGGTCGGTGTTGGCCGAAATGTAATCCGCGCATTGCCGCAGGCGGCGCGGCAGGCCGTCCAGCACCTCGGCCAGCCGCAGTCGGAACTCTTCCACCGAGGCAGGCGGGCTCAGGCCCACCGCCAGATCCGAGGTGAATTCGTCCATGCGCGCCCCGTTTATGCCTGCATGGAAAGGCTACCAGCGCAGAACGGATATTCCAATCGTAAACTGTTCGTTCCGCGCCCCGCCCCCTGCGCGTGCTGTCAACGCAGCCGCGCCATCAGCGCGATCTCGACCGAGGGCGGCACGAACTTGCTGACATCCCCGCCCAACCTTGCGATTTCCTTCACCAGCTTCGAGGCAATCGCCTGCCGCCGCGCATCCGCCATCAGGAACACCGTCTCGATCGAGGCATCCATCGCGCGGTTCATGCCCACCATCTGGAATTCATATTCAAAGTCGGCCACCGCCCGCAGACCGCGAATGATGATCCCCGCGCCGACATCGCGGGCGCAGTCTATCAGCAGGTTCTCGAACGGATGCACCACGATCTCGCCGCCGGTCTTGGCCGTGATGGCGGCACATTCGGCCTGCACCATGTCCACCCGTTCTTCCAGCGAGAACAGCGGCCCCTTGTCACGGTTGATGGCAACGCCAATCACCAGCCGGTCCACCAGCGCCATGGCCCGGGTGATGATATCGGTATGGCCCAGCGTGATCGGATCAAAAGTGCCGGGGTAAAGGCCGATGCGCATGGGTCTGCTCCGTTCTTGATGCGCTCACGCAACAATATTGCGCCGTCCAGCGCAAGGGTGTTTGTAGGATGGGTGATTCACCCATCTCTTTGTTGGTTGCTTCACCCATCATGGAGGAAAGATCAGAACCCCTTGATCATCCCCTCCAGCGCGTCCTTCTCGGCCCCCAACTCGTCCAGCCGCGCTTTGACCACGTCGCCGATCGAGATCATGCCGACCATCTCGCCCGCTTCCACCACCGGCAGGTGCCGGAACCGGCCGGCCGTCATCAAGGCCAGCACGTCATCGGCGCGGTCGTTGCGCGTGCAGGTCGAAACCTTGGCCGTCATGATCTTGTCCACCGCATCGCTCAGACAAGCCGCCCCGCGCCGCCCCAACTCGCGCACGATGTCGCGTTCCGACAGGATGCCTTGCAACACCTTGCCGTCGCCCGACACCACCAGCGCGCCGATCCGGCGGCTGGACAGAACCTCGGCCGCGCGCGCAATGGTCGTGCCGGGCGGCACCGAGACGACGCGGTCATCGCGCTTCGATTTCAGGATTTGACTGACAAGCATCGGAGTCTCCTCTTCCTCTTCGTCCTCACGAGCCTGTGACATGCGCAAGATTCTGTCAAACTATTCTGCGGTTCGTGAAAGATTATGACCCTTCGGGTTCATCGCGCCCTGAAAACGCCGGTCTGGCCCGCCTTGGGCAAATCCGGTGCGCTCTGGGCTCGTTTCAGGAACTGGACCTGCCTTGCCTTCCGCGCTAGCCATGGCCGCAGAGGTGCCCCATGTCCAAGACCCTGCTCGCTGCCCTGATCCTTGCTGCGCTGCCCGCCGCCGCCAAGGACATCATCGCCGTCGCCCCGGTCTATGGCCAGCTTGTTGCTTTCGCCGCCCCTGCCGGCTTTACGGCGGTCGATGAGGCGGACCAGAACGGCAGTTACATCCTTGAGCTGGTGCCGCAGGGTGAAAGCGTCAAAGCCTGGACCCAGATGCTGACGCTGACCGGCCTGAAGAGCGGCGCTGCAAGCCAAACCGCGCTGGAGTTCGCCACCTCTCTGGCGACAGGCTATCAATCGGCCTGCCCGGACAGCTTCTCGGCCCGCAATTTGCCCGCCCCCAAGATCAAGGGAGCAACCGAGGTCTTTTCCGGCTATCTGGGCTGCGGCAACGTGGAGGGCCATTCCGAACAGATGGTCTTCGTCGTGCTGAAGGGCGCCACTGACCTTTACACCGTGCAATGGGCCGCGCGCGGGCTGGCTGAGGCGGCCCCGATCACGCCGGATGTGCCGGTCTGGATGCCGCGCGCCGATGCGCTGGCGCTGACCCGCATCTGTGACAAGGTCCCGGGCGAGGCCGCGCCCTACCCGTCCTGCACGCAGTAGGGTGCGTGATTTCACGCACCATTTGATGAACGGCATCGGTGCGTGAAATCACACACCCTTACCCTTGAACGGCTTCCAGCCGCGCCATTTCGGCCCTGACCTCGCGGGTCAGCGTCTCGGCAAACCGCGCCAGCCGTTCCACCCTGCCATCGTCGGAATGGCGCAGCAGCCAGAAGCTGCGCTTCAGCGCAATCTGTTCGGGGATGACGCGCACCAGTTCCGGCGCGGCGGGCAGCGCGAAATCATGAACGATGCCGATCCCCGCCCCCTGCCGCAGAAAGTTCAGTTGCACCGAGACAGAGTTGGACGCCAAGGGCGGCGCGGCGATGCCGACCTCGGCCAGATAATCCAGTTCCTTGTCGAAGATCATGTCGGGGATATAGCCGACGAACCGGTGCCGGGTCAGGTCTTCCGGCCCCAGGATCGGCGGATGCGCCGCCAGATAGCCGCGCGAGGCCGCCAGATGCAGGTGATAATCCGTCAGCTTCTGCACCGTCAGCCGACCGGCCTCGGGGCGCGAGACGCCGACGGCCATGTCCGCCTCGCGCTTGGACAGGTTGAACACGCGCGGCAGGGCGACCAGTTGCACCTCCAGCCCCGGGTTGGCATCGCAAATCCGCGCCAGCACCTGCGGCAACAGGTAATTGGCGCAGCCGTCCGGCGCACCCAGCCTTATCAGCCCCGTCAGCCCCTCGGGCCGGGTCAGCGCCTCACTTGCCCCTTCCAGCGCCGCCTCCGCCCGTTCGGCATGTGGCATCAGCCGGGCGCCTTCTTCGGTCAGCGCATAGCCCTGCGGCGATTTGCCGAACAATCGCGCGCCCAAGTCCGCCTCCAGCCGGGCAATCCGCCGCCCGACCGTGGCGGGGTCGATCTTCAGCGCCTTGCCCGCGCCCGACAGGCTTTCGCTTCGCGCCACGGCCAGAAAGATACGCAGATCATCCCAGTCCATCCCGGCCCCGTCTTGCAAAATTGCAAATCCTTTTTGAAATCTTGCCCCTTTGTCCCGCATTTCCGCAAGAGTAAAAGGCGCCCAACCCCAAGGAGAAACTTCATGCAAACCATCGGCCACTGGATCAACGGCAAGCTTGTCCCCGGCACCTCCGGGCGCTTCTCGGACATCTTCAACCCCGCCACCGGCGAAGTGCAGGCCCGCCTGCAACTGGCCACCAAGGCGGAACTGGACCATGCCGTCGCCGAGGCTGCCAAGGCGCAGCTGAAATGGGGCGCCACCAACCCGCAGCGCCGTGCCAGGGTGATGATGGCCTTTGGCGCGCTGATCAACCAGAACATGGACAAGCTGGCCGAGCTGGTCGCCCGCGAGCATGGCAAGACCATCCCCGACGCAAAGGGCGACGTGCAGCGCGGCCTTGAAGTGATCGAGGTTTGCATGGGCGCGCCTGCCCTGCTGAAAGGCGAGATGACCGACAACGCCGGGCCGGGCATCGACATCTACTCGATGCGTCAGGCCCTTGGCGTGGTTGCAGGCATCACCCCGTTCAACTTCCCCGCAATGATCCCCTTGTGGAAAATGGGCCCGGCCCTGTCCTCGGGCAACGCGATGATCCTGAAACCGTCCGAGCGGACCCCCTCCACCAGCCTGTTCTTGGCGGAACTTCTAAAAGAGGCGGGTCTGCCGGACGGCGTTTTGCAAGTGGTGAACGGCGACAAGGAAACCGTGGACGCCATTCTGGACAATGACACGGTGCAGGCCGTGGGCTTTGTCGGATCGACCCCGATCGCGCAGTATATCTACGCCCGCGCGACGGCGAACGGCAAACGCGCCCAGTGCTTTGGCGGCGCCAAGAACCACATGATCATCATGCCGGATGCCGATCTGGACAAGGCGGCGGATGCGCTGGTGGGCGCAGGGTATGGCGCGGCGGGCGAGCGCTGCATGGCGATTTCGGTTGCGGTGCCGGTGGGCGAGCGGACGGCAGACGCGCTGATTGCCAAGCTGCTGCCGCGGATCGAAAAGCTGAAAGTCGGCCCCTATACGGCGGGCGATGATGTGGACTTTGGCCCGCTGGTGACCAAGGCCGCACAGGACAAGGTGACGGGGCTGATCGCTTCGGGCGTGGAACAGGGCGCGACACTGGTCGTCGATGGCCGGGGCATCAAGATCCAGGGCTATGAGAACGGCTATTTCGTCGGCGCAACGCTGTTCGACAATGTCACCACCGAGATGGAGATCTACAAGCAGGAAATCTTCGGCCCGGTGCTGTCCACCGTTCGGGCGCAGAACTACGAGGAAGCGCTCGGCCTGGTGATCGACAACGAGTACGGCAACGGCACGGCGATCTTCACCGCCGATGGCGACACGGCGCGCGATTTCGCCAGCCGGGTCAATGTCGGCATGGTCGGCATCAACTTCCCGATCCCGGTGCCGCTGTCCTATTACACGTTCGGCGGCTGGAAGAAGTCGTCCTTCGGCGACCTCAACCAGTACGGACCGGACGCGTTCCGGTTCTACACGCGGACCAAGACCGTCACGGCGCGCTGGTTCTCGGGCATCAAGGACGGCGCGGCGCTGAACTTCAAGGCGCTGGATTGATCTGAGTTAGCCTTGGTCCTTCTGCCATCCTATAACGTGGCGGAAGGACGCCGCACATCAGGTGCAACGTGTCTCCCCTGTCTGAACTGGATTGAACCATGAGATGCGCACCCTGGATTGCCGCTGCGCTGACTGTCTTGCTGCTGGTCGCCCCCGTGGACGCCAAGAACGGTAAAAACAACGGCAACTCCAAGACTGTTGACAACGAGCAGGCCTGTCCGCCCGGCCTTGCCAAGAAGAACCCGCCCTGCGTGCCGCCTGGTCAGGCCAAGGGCGGTGAGTTCACGCACGAAGAATTTCCAGACTTTGTGATTGGCCAGCCCTTGCCGTCAGAGTTCGTGATCGTGCTGGACCCGATCAAGTTTTCAAACTGGCGCGACGGCGTGCTGGTGGCCTTTGACGGCCATCTTTACCGGATTGATCGGGCGAACGGGCACATTCTGGACGTGCTGGGGCCGCTGGACGACTGGCAATGGCGTTGGGACGACGTCGATTTCAAGAATTGCCCCCCCGGCCTCGCCAAGAAAAACCCGCCCTGCGTGCCGCCGGGACAAGCCAAGTCGGCGGGGGCCGATCCGTTCAAGATTGGCGACCGTCTGCCCGATGCGCATATCGTGGCGCTTGACCCGGGCGTCTTTGGCCGCGACGACAATGTCTATTATGTGCGCTATGGCGACACGTTGTACCGCATCGCGCGCGACACCGGCAACGTGGTCACGGTGATTGGCCCGATCGGCGACTTCGGATACTGAGACACCAAAGGGCCGCTGGTGCCAAACTGACAAAAAAATGGCCAGCCTTTCGGCTGGTCTTTTTCCAATTCGATAAATCCGTGCTGTCAGGCCGCGCGGCGACGGCGCAGCGCGCCCAAAGCCCCCAAACCACCCAACAGCAGAAGGCCTGCGGCAGGCAGCGGCACAGGGGCGGGGGTCGACACGATGATCGTGTCCAGCCGCGCCTGAGCGGACTGCGGCTTGCACTTGACCTTGTGCTTGCCGCTGCCCGATTCCACACAGGTGGACGCGTAATTCGTGGTCCAGCTGACCGACACGACACCGTCGAACAAGCCGTTCAGCACCGAAACGGCATATTCGTCGTTCTTGTCGATCGACGTGTCCAGGGGATCGGTCACCCCGACCAGCGCGAAATCGGCGCCAAAGTCGGTCAGCAGATCATCCAGGTTGAACAGCATCGACGCCGTGCTGCCATCCTCGTATTCCACGGAAACTACGATGTTCTGCAGATCGGCCGGATCCGTGCCGTTACCGACGAGGATGAAGCTGAACCCGTCCAGATTGAAAGCGCTGCCGTCCACCGCCGTCATCGTGGTGATCTCGCCCTGCTGATACTCGTTCAGGCAGGGCGGGTCCGAACATTTGCCGTCGTTCGACCCCAGGTTCGGGGTGAAGGCATAGCCGCTTTCCACATAGACATTGTCCGGCGGCCCACCGCCGACCGAGCCGTCGAAGTTGATCGTCGTTGCGCCCGCCGCGCTGCCAAGAGCAACCAGCCCCAGCGCCAGCGTCGTTCCAAACCAGTTCATCGCCACCTCCTTAAAAAACACCAGATTTTGCCACAAGACGGTCACAATTTGACACAGTCCGAAAGCGATACCTACCGGCTACAACCCTGACCCGAATCGGCTCGTAGCTTCATCGCCAAGTGAACCACAACCCCTGTTCCCACGCTGGATTGTTTCCAAACCACAAAGACACCTGCCTCGAATATTCAGAGAGGAACCTGCCTGAATCCAGAAAACTGATTCGGTCCCTGCCGCGTCGAACCGGACTCTTTCCTTTTGGCGCGGGCTCTGGTCCCATGCAGCCTATGGACTGGACCCAAGACCTTGCCGGCCCGGCGCTGAGGCAGCGCCTGTCCGCCCTGCCCCGCCGCAGCCTGGCCGCAGGCACCGTGCTGTTTCATCCGGGCGAGGCGGCGCAGGGCTTTGTCGTCGTGCTGTCGGGCCGGATCGAGGTGCGCCTGTCCGCCGCCAATGGCCGAGAAGTGCTGCTTTACGCGGTAGAGCCGGGGCAAAGCTGCGTGCAGACCACGCTCGGCCTCTTGGGGGACGAGGCCTATACCGGCGAGGCGATTTGCGCCGGCCCGGTCGAGGCGGTGCTGATCCCGCGCGCCCTGTTCCGCGAGGCGATGGACAGCGATCCGGTCTTCCGCGCCTTCGTGCTGAACGCTTTCGGCCGCCGCATGGCCGACGTGACCCGCGTGCTGAAGCGGGTGGCCTTTGGTCGGCTGGAACCCCGGCTGGCCGAGGCGCTGCTGGACTTGGCCGAGGCGGGCGCGGTGCATGCCACACAAGCGGAACTCGCCGCCCGCATCGGTTCCGCGCGCGAGGTGGTCAGCCGGCATTTGTCCGCCCTGGCGCGGGACGGGCTGATCGCGGTGGACCGGGGGAAAATCCGGCTTTTGGACGCCGAAGCGCTGCGGCAGCTTGCCGCAGAGGCTTTGTGACCAAGTCACCGACCGGGGGCGCCCCGACGTCTATACCCATCGCATCCCCGGACACCCCCGGGACATCATGCGAAGGAGAAGCCATGTTCAAGACCAATGAAGGCACGATCGACCGCGTTCTGCGGGTCATTCTGGGCGCCGCGCTGCTGGTGTGGTTTTTCATGGACCAGGGCACCGGCACGCTGCACTGGCTGAAGCTGATCGGCATCGTGCCACTGCTGACCGGCCTTGTCGGCACCTGCCCGATCTATTCGGTGCTGGGCCTCTGTCAACCTGCCCGATGAAGCGCGCCTAATCGGCCCAGGCGGCACGGATGGCGCGGGAATAGGCCGCGCCATCCGCTGGCAGCGGTCCGAACACCGGCAAGGCGGCCCGCGCCTCGATCTGGGTCAGGTCCAGATCGGGGCGCAGCACGCCCCGGTCATGCAGATAGCCGGGGATCTTCGCGGTCGCCACCAGCCGCCAGTCCAGTGGCAAGGCATCGCCGAGGCTGCGCGCCAGACGCCAGGGCACGGTGGTGCAATTGGCGGTCAGCGTGTTGTACCATTGCGGCTGCGCGGCCAGATCGTTGCCCAGTTGCACGAAGCCCATGAACAGCGTCTTGCGCTGTTCAGGCGGCAAGGTCAGCGGGAACAACGAGACCTGCTCGTCTCGCGCATCGGTGCGCAGATGGATCACGTCACGCTCGTCCGCCGCGATCAGCACCAGTTCGAACTGCCGCACCAGCCCGCCGAGGGTCGAATATTCCTCGTCCTTGGTGCGGCGGATTTCGCTGGAAAACACCACATGCTGGCCATCCGCAAACCCGAAGCTGACCATGAGATGCGCAATCAGCGGGTTGCCCCAGACCGACGTGAAGACATCGACCGAGGTGATCTGGTCGGCATCGACAGACCGCTCCTCCCAAGCGGGGGTGAAACTGGTGCGCGTCCAGTCGAAGTTGCGGATGTTGTGCAGAAGGACCGTGCTGCCTGTGACATCGGCGGTGACGCCATGTTCAAGTTCCGTCGCCCAGTCGCGGTCCCCCCGCGCGGGGATATAGGCGAACCAGACCTGCGCCACGACGATTCCCAGCGCCGTCAAGACCAGCAGCCACAGCAGCTTGCCCTGCCCCATCAGCGCCCAGCACAGCAGCGCCGCCGCGATGATCGCGCCCCGGGCAACCATCAGTTCGGTGCCTGCCAGATGGACCCCTACAGCCAGCCAGAACCAGTAAAGCGTGATCGCCGC
>JANLQT010000372.1:0-1914 GCA_031368035.1 Rhodobacterales bacterium
ACTACAAGACGGGTCGCCACCAGCAGGCCCACAAGCGCCTGACGCTGGTGAAGAAGGAGCTTGGGCTTGATCCGGGGCTGAAGCTGATCCAGCAGATGGACCGGTTGTCCGAGGCGCAGGCGCCGCTTTTGATCTTCGAACTTCTGTTCTTTCTGACCGGCCACGAGGCGCCCGGTGCCGAGACCTTGTGGAGCTATGTCGATACGATCTCGTGTTTTGATCCCGATGACGCGATCTGCCACGGCGCGATCTACAATTCGCTGATCCTGTTCGCTTTGCGCCAGTCCGACACGGCGACCGCAGAGCAGCTTTGCATTCAGGCGGACGCGGCTTATGCCCGCTGCGGCAGCGACTATCTGCGCGGCTTCGTGCATCTGCATCTGGCCTTCATCAAGGTCGGGGTCGGAGATCTGGCGTCGGCTGCCACAGCGGTGGGCCGCGCCGCGGACTTCTTCGCGGTCTGGCCCGAGGCGCTGGGCGAGCGCGCCATGGTCGAGACGACCCGGCTGTGGATCGCGGCGGAAGCGACGGGGCGGCTTCCCGCGCTGGCCGAACTGGTGCCGCTGAAGGACACGGTGCCTTCGGGGGAGTTCTGGCCCGAGACCTTTCTGGTCCTGGCGGCGCTGTTTTTGCGCACGGCCAGCCTGGAGGATGAGGCCGGCGCCCTGCGCCAGCACGGCGAGTTCGAGGCGATCCTGCGCATAAGGGGCATGACGCAGGTGCTGCCCGCGATGCAGCTTCTGCGCGAAGAACACCGGCGCAGGCTGGCGGGCGATCTGCCCTTGCAGAGGGGCCATCCCAACGTGCCCGAAGAACATGTGCTGCTGTTGTTGCCCGACGCCCAGACCGTGCTGACCAACTGGGGCAGCGCGGCGGCGGAGGTGCCGCTGGCGTTTGACCGGATGCAAGCCGCGCGCGGGTTGATGCTGGGGCACAAGATGTTGCGGGAGGGACGGTTCGATGCCGGTGCGCCGCTGATGCTGGCGGCGCTGGATCTGGTCGAGGCGCAGGGATGGGGCTGGCTGGCCTTCCGCGAGCGCGAGGGGATTGCGCTGCTGTGCAAGGAATGTCTGCATCGCCGCCGCTTTGCCGAGCGGGCCCGGGCGATCCGCGACACGCTGCTGGCGCGCAGCGGGGATGCCGCGCCGCCGGACCCTCGGCCGCAGGAATTGACGTCTGCCGAATACGGGCTGCTTCAGCGGCTGACCGATCCGGCCCCCAACAAGTTGCTGGCCCGCGAGATGAGCGTGACCGAAGCCGCGGTGAAGTTCCATCTGAAGAACATCTACCGCAAACTTGGGGTACACAGCCGGGCCGAGGCGCTGGTCAGCGCGCAGGCACGGGGCTGGATCGCGCCGGCTCAGAAGGGGCGGTAGTCCACGTCCAGCCCGAAGTAACGCGGACCGACCAGCGCGATGGCTTCCGGCGTGCGCCAGATCGGGGCGCAGGGCAGGCCCAGAACGTTCACCGACAGGCCGTATTTCACCATTTCGGTCGTGACCGGCTGGCCGGTGTTGGCGTCCAGCAGCGTGATCAGGTCGGGCGTGGTGGCCAGCAGACGGCCGTCTTCCTCGGCGGCGAGAAATTCGTTCTGAAAGCTGAGCGTCACGTCGCGGCGGCGGAAATCGCCAGTGCCTTCGATGGCCACGGTGCCGCGGGTGAAGCCGCCCTCGTTGCGCCGAGCCACGTCGCGCACCCGGCCCTGAAACAGGATGGCGCCGTCGAAAGTTTCGGCCAGAACCCGGGCCGAGTTTGCGCCGTGTTCCTGCATCAGGCAGCCCATGCGATGCGCCATGGTCAGGGTGCCCTTGATCAGCAAATCGCGGATTTGCCCCGCCGTTACCGCATACAGCCCGACCATGGCCGAGCCGCCCATCTCGATCGTCAGGGCGCGGGCGAGGCGCTCGGTCCAGT
>JANLQT010000374.1:0-3165 GCA_031368035.1 Rhodobacterales bacterium
GGCCCGCGACTCAGGGGCCCGCGACTCAGGGGCCCGCGGGTTGGCCTTGGCCAGTTTGCGCGACATTTGACAGTTTCATGACACGGTGGTTGACTTCACCCCGGTCCCGTCCCCAAATGAAGGGGATGCGCCCCATGAACGCCTTTCTCCCGCGGCAGTTCCGGTCGGTTTCCGGACCGGACCAGTGCGGGACAAGAGCCCCGGCTTTTCCCGAACCCACAAGTGACCCGACCCCCGCGCCGCTTTTCGCGCGCGGCCCCGCACCCGCAAAGGAGGCATCATGCGCTATCAGATCTCTGGCAAGCAGATCGACATCGGCGAAGCGCTTCAGACCCATGTGAAGTCTGAAATCGGCGAGATTGTCGAAAAATACGCCCAGCGTCCGACCGATGCGACCATCGTCTTCTCTCGCTCCGCACATGAGATGGCTTGCGAGGCTATCATCCACCTGTCCACCGGCCTGACCGCGCAGGCCCGCGGTCATTCGCCCGACATCTACGCCGCCTTTGAAAGCGCCCGCGAAAAGCTGGACAAGCAGCTTCGCCGCTACAAGCGGCGCCTGCGGAACCATCATGTGGACCGCAAAGCCCCGGTTGAGTTCGGGGACGGCGCATCCTATATCCTCGCCGCGCCCGATGAAGAGGATGACAACGACAATCTGTCGCTTCAACCCGTTATCGTTGCTGAAATGGAAACGAAGATTCCAAGCCTGACCGTTGGTGAAGCGGTGATGCAACTGGAACTGACCACGCACAAGTTTCTGGTGTTCCGCAACGAGGGACAGGGACAAGTGAATGTGGTATACCGCCGCGACGACGGCAACATCGGGTGGATCGACCCGGGAAAAGACAAATAACCCCGGCAGCGGGGCAAGGCAAAGCAGGACCTGAGGCGAATGGAATTATTCAAGCTGCTAAGCCCCGCAGCGGTGCGTGTGGTGGGCCAACTACCGTCGAAGAAGCGGCTGTTTCAAGAACTCGGAGAGCTTGCTGCGCAAGCCTATGGTCTGGTCGCCGCCGCTGCGGTGGACGGCCTGCAAGAACGCGAAAGCCTGGGGCCGACCGGTGTCGGCCACGGCATCGCGCTGCCGCATGCGCGGCTCGATGCCGTTGACCGCATCGTGGCGGTGTTTTTGCGCATGGAAAAACCGCTCGACTACGATTCGGTCGATCGGCAGCCGGTGGATCTGGTGTTCGGCCTGTTCGCGCCCAAGGAATCCGGGGTGGAACATCTCAAAGCGCTGGCGCTGGTGTCCCGCACCATGCGCGACCCCTCCATCTGCGCCAAGCTGCGCGCCAACACCGATGTCAACAAGATCCACGCAATCCTGATCGAATGGCGCTCGATTCAGGCCGCCTGATTTTCGCAATCCGCAACCCGTGGGATGGGTGATTCACCCATCTCTCTGGTGGGCGATTCACCCATCTTTCTTCGAAATCCCCCAGGCCCCAAACCCGAACCCGGTATAATCCCGCCCATAAGCCTCTTTGACCGCCGCCTCGATATCCGCCCCATAAACCTCGGCCAGCGGCCACGCGCAAACCTCCGCCTCCGGCGGCAGCGGGTGAAACGGCACCCCCGCCGCTTCGGCCAGATACCGCAACCCCGCTTCCAGCCGGTCTTCGCGGATCACCAGATCGGGGCTCTGCACCTGCGCAAACCCCGCCAGAACCGCGCCTTGCGAGGCCAGTTGCGCCGGCGTCTTAAGCTCGGTCCGCCCCTCCAGCAGCGCGCGGGTCATGGTCAGGAACACCGCAAACCCCGCCCGATGCTCCTCCCGCGAGGCAAAACCCGTCCCCTTTGGCGGCAATTCCAGCCGGTGCACCCGCTTCAGATAGGGCCGCAGCTCCGGCATCCCGTCCCGCAGCAGAACGTCGCAATACGCGGCATAGGCGCGGGCCACCGGATGCCGCAGCACGGTGAAACTGCGCTGGCCGGCGTGCCGCTGCTTCCACTTGCGCAACGACTGCCGGTCAAATTCCCCCACCAGCGCGCCATATTGCCCCAGCCAAGCCAGAACCCGCGCTTCAGGCGCGGATTTGATCGGCAGGAACAACAGCGGCGCTTCGGCGCTGGCGACATAGTGCGGCACCGCCCCGCTGCGCCGAGGCTCGAAATTCGGCGTCTGCCGAAGGCCGAACCAGTCGATCCGGGCCAGCGCCGCCTCCATTTCGTCGGGGTTGGCCACCTTGTCGCGCAAGGGTTCCGGGTTCTGCTTTTTATAGCTCAGCACCAGCGCCTTCAGCCGCCCCGGCACCCCCAGAAACGCCGCGAGCCCGTTGACCACCTCCAGATCCAGAATATCCTCGTAATCCAGATAGAACGCCGTCTGCCCGGTCTTTTGCAGCCGCGCCATCAGCAGCGCCTGATGTGCCTGCTGCGCCTCCACCCGCTGCAAAAACTGCGCGCCGTCAAAACTCGGCCGCGCGGTTTTCAGATGCTTGGCATTGGTCAGCCGCCACTGCCCGCTTTCCTTGGCAATCTGCCAGCTGATATAACTTTCCAGCGCATTCCGCGTCAGGATAATCTTGGCGCAGGCCGGATCGTCCATCACCAGACCCATCACCCGCGGGTCGTGGTCGTGAAAATACCGAAAGCCGGACAGCCCCTTTGTTGCCGCGCGCATCGCGGTCAGCAGCGCCGCCGGATCGGCGCTGCGCTGGGCCAGCGTGATGCCGAACGCCTCTTGCTGGCCCTCGCTGCCGATGAAGGCGGGGTTGAACGCCTCGCCATGGCAGGCCAGCCCCTCAACCGCGTTGAGGTTGGATTCCAGAAAGTTTGATCCGGTCCGCATCTCGGCCAGCAAGACGAAAGACTGAAATTTCGCCATCACTTCACCAGATACGGCCGGCCGCGCCGTGCGCCCGGGCTCTGCGCGCCTTCATCGGCCGGAAAATCGCCCATCAGCACCGGCTGCATGCCCTGATTGCGCAGGTTCTGCAGGAACTGGCCAAAGCCCTTCAGATCCGCCAGCCGCGGCGCCTCGGTCAGCCGCCGACCTGACCTCGGGCTGATCTCGTCCACCACCGCCTGCAACGGCTCCATCGGGTTTTCCACGAACTCCGACAGCGTCCAGATTCGCACCCGGGCTTTGGTCCAGGGCGCGCGCAGCACCGCGATATGCTCGCTTTCGATCTTTTGCAGCAGCGCCGCCTGCCGCCGGAT
>JANLQT010000577.1:0-2302 GCA_031368035.1 Rhodobacterales bacterium
GCGCGCGGTGCGGATCGACGGCGAGACCCGGCAGATCGGCGCACGGGCCTTCGACGTGCTGGCCTATCTTGATGCGCATTCCGGCCGGGTGGTGACCAAGGCGGAACTGCTGGAACATGTCTGGGCCGACCTTAACGTCGAGGAAAGCAACCTGACCGTCCAGATCGCCAGCCTGCGCAAGCTGATAGGCGCACGGGCCATCGCGACGGTGCCGGGTGTGGGATATCAGTTGACCCTTGCCGCGAAAGCCCCGGCAGAGCCGCCATCCGCGCTGCCGCTGCCGGACAAGCCCTCGCTCGCGGTGCTGCCCTTTGCCAACCTGACGGGCGATGCAGGCAAGGACTATCTGGTGGACGGGATCGTGGTCGATCTGATCGCGGCACTGTCGCGCATTCCAGTGTTTTTCGTGATTGCCGCATCCTCGACCTTCACGTTGAAGGGCCGCTCCGTCGATCTGGCCGAGGTCGGGCGGCAACTCGGTGTGCGCTACCTGCTTGAAGGCAGCATTCAACAGGCGGGCGACCGGCTGCGCATCAACACACAACTGGTCGAGGCTGAAACGGGCCACATGATCTGGTCAAACCGCTTTTCCGGGACGCTGGCAGAGATTTTCGAATTGCAGGACGCCGTCACCGAACAGGTCGCCGCCGCCATCGAGCCCAACGTGATCCTCGCCGAGTCGCGTCGCGCCAGCGCGAAACCCACAACCGACCTCAGCGCCTATGACCTTTGCCTGCAGGCCCTGCCAAAGGTGCATCGCTTGCCGGATTTCAACAGCTTTGTCGCGGCGCGGACGCTGTTGCAGCGCGCGCTGGCGCTCGACCCGGGCTATGCCCATGCCAAGGCGCTGATCTGCCGGCTGACCGAAGCCGCGCGCTCGGAACGCTGGCTGAGCATGGAGGAAGCCGCAAGCTGCTTGCCGCTGGCCGAAGACGTGGTGACCGACCACCGCAATGACGCGATGGCTTTGGCCTTCGCCGGAATTACAATCGCATTCCTCGGCAGGCAGCAGCAGCGGGGGTTGCATATCCTGCGGCAGGCTTATGCGCTCAATCCGAATTCCAGCCATGTGCTCTACGCGTCGGGCTGGGTTCACATTTATGTCGGTGATCATTCCACGGCGATCGACCACTTCAACCGGTCGATCCGGATAAATCCGCTGGACCCGATGATTGGCCAGATCCGCAGCGGTCTGGGCGCCGCCCTGCTGATGTCCGGCCGGGTCGAGGAAAGTGTGGCGGCGCTGGAACAGGCCCTACACGAGGCGCCCGAATTCACCGAAAGCTGGTTGGGCCTTGCAATTGGGTACTGGGAACTGGGCCGGTCCGACGAGGCGAGGCGGTTCGGACAAAAACTTCTGGCGCGCGAGCCGGGCATGACGGTCTCGAAGCACCTTCGGGACTCCCCGCTCACGATTCCCGAAATGCTGGGCAAGATGGAACGCGGCCTGCGCGGCAGCGGCATACCGGAGTGATCAGCGCAGCAGCAAAAGCTTATCCACAGCCCGGCGCGCCTCTTCGCGGCGGGCATGTGCTGCCAGGATTTCCTCGGGCGCGCGGCGCATGGCTCTGCGTTGGGCGTTCCGGGCGTTGGCTTGGGCAATAGCGCCGCAAGCGGTCCGAAACAGCGCGATCAACCGTGCGAAAGCCGCGGCAATTTTTCCGGTGCTGTTGGCTGCGTGCGAATGGCTGATGGGAAGGTCTGTCATGGTCTGTTCCTCCGGTCCTGGTTGACCAGACCAACCTGTCAGACAAGGGCTACCTGCGTCCTGAAACGGTCCAAACCCTTCCGAAATTCCTTCCGAAAAGTTCCAAATCCAGAGACGACCGCATCGGGATGATTGGGATGGTCGCCCGCTCTGTCAGCCGGGCAGCTTCTTGTCGGATAACGTGTATGCGAGCTTCGCAGTGGTCCAGCGCCGTTTCAACGTTTTCGCCAAAAGCCAAGGTAGCTTTCGAACAGATGGTCGAAGATCAGCGCGAAATCAAGCTCAGCTTCCGCCGAGAATTCAATTCTGAACCGCATGGGCGCGGCGCTTCTTTGCGATTATCCGCGCGATGGATTTATCCATCTGGGCGCCGCTGACAAACACGCCAGCGGCACGTTGGTCGAGCAGGGCCTTGAGCGCCGCCCTTTGCAGATCCTCGTCCTGCATCTGTTGCGTAAGCGGCGTCTGCGGCCCATTGATTTTTCGCTTGCGGTCGGCGGTTTTTGCGGTGGAACTTGGGCCGATGAGCTCATCGGGGAGTCCCGGACGAGGTCATTGTGAGGCTTTGGCTGGCGGAAGGCGGACCCACGGCAT
>JANLQT010000582.1:0-1530 GCA_031368035.1 Rhodobacterales bacterium
GCCCAAAAGCCTGGCCCCGATCCCCTGACCCTGCAAGTCCGGCCGGACACACAAGGATTCGACCCACAGATGGTCCGGGGCGAGATGCACCTCGACCAGCCCGGCCAAACCCTCGCCTTCCAGCACCTCCACCCGGTGCAGCCGCACGGCCTCCGCCGGGTCCGCCTGCATCGGCAAAGGCACCCGCCCGATCAGCGGCACCCAGTTGGCGTAAGCCGCCCGCGTCAATGCGCGAATCGCCTCCACGTCCTGCGGCCCCGCCCGCCGAAACCTCACCGCAGCCACTCCCCTCTCGCCCGAATCGCGCTGGAGGAGGCATCGCTCATCGGCAGCATCACGAAGCCCCAGGCGGGCGGCTTGGCCAGGGCGATCCACTCCGGCCGATCCAGCCTGCTTCTGGCATAAGCCCTTGCAGCGAGCGAGGTCAGCGCCGGAAGACATTGCCCCGGCCGCGCCATCACCGCCACCGGCACCCGGTGCAGGATATGCCGCCAGCGCTGCCAGCGATGAAACTGCGCCAGGTTATCCGCCCCCATAATCCACACGAACCGCACGCCGAAATAACGCGCGCGCAAGGCGTCCAGCGTGTCCGCCGTGGCCCGCGTGCCCAGACGCGCCTCAAGATCGGTGAGGACGATGCGCGGATCATCCCCCACCAGCGCCCGCGCCCGGTCCATCCGCTGCCCCAGCGGCGCGGGGGGGCTTGGCTTCAGCGGATTGCCGGGCGAGACCAGCCACCACACCCGCGTCAGCCCCAGCCGCTTGATCGCCTCGCGCGTGATATGGACATGCCCTTCATGCGCCGGATCGAACGACCCGCCGAGAAGTCCGATCACCATGCCGCGCCGTGCTGGCGGAAATCCCTGCACCGTTGCCTCGCTTCGGGGGCCCTGTCTTGACCCAAGCGCCGACCATCGCGGCCTGCGCCTCTGCCGTCAAGCACCGGAAATCGCTTGGGCTTCCGCCCGATCCCGCCCAAGATCGCGCCAGACCCCGCGCCCGGACCCTGCCCATGCCCGCCCCGATCACCCTGCACCTGACCGACCCGGATGCACCCGAGGCGATGGCCCAGCTGTCCGCCTATTCCCGCTTCCTCGCCCTGACGATCCCTGCCGAAGGCCCGAACCCGATCGCTGTCCCCCTGCCTGACGCCGCTGACTATCGCCCCCCGAAGGGCGCCATCCTCGTCACCGTCGATGGTCCCACACCCGTCGGCTGCGTCTGCCTGCACACCCTGTCCCTCGGCCCGGGCGAGGTCAAACGCCTGTCCGTCGCCCCACAAACCCGCGGCCAGGGCCTCGCCCGCCGCCTGATGGCCGCCATCGAGGATCAGGCCATAAACCTTGGCTTCACCCGGCTGAACCTTGACACCAACGCGGTCCTCACCGACGCCATCGCGCTGTACCGCGCCTCGGGCTGGCAGGACACCGCGCCCTATACCGGCTTCCCCGCCACGCATTGGTTCACCAAGACACTGTAAGAGATGCCCGCTCGCTGCCGATTTCAGTCGTGGCGGGCAATGGCGTTCCG
>JANLQT010000565.1:0-5595 GCA_031368035.1 Rhodobacterales bacterium
CTCTGCCGCCACCCGCAGGTCAAACCCGACGCGGGTGTTCAGCCCGGTGCCGACCGCCGTGCCGCCTTGCGCCAATTCGTAGATATCCGGCAGACACATCCGAACCCGGGCAATCCCCTTGTCCACCTGCGTGGCATAGCCGGAAAACTCCTGCCCCAAGGTCAGCGGAGTCGCATCTTGCGTATGCGTCCGCCCGATCTTGATGATGTCCTTGAACTCGGCACTTTTCGCCCACAAGGCTGCCGCCAGATGCGAAAGCCCCGGTAACAACACATCCCGCGCCACCATGCCGATGGCGACATGCATCGCGGTCGGGAACGTGTCGTTCGACGACTGGCTCATGTTCACATGGTCGTTCGGATGCACCGGCTTTTTCGATCCCATCACCCCGCCCAGCACCTCGATCGCGCGGTTGGAAATCACCTCATTGGCGTTCATGTTCGACTGGGTGCCTGACCCGGTCTGCCAGACCACCAGCGGGAAATCCTGATCGAACTTGCCGTCGATCACCTCTTGCGCCGCCTTGGCAATCACCTCTCCCAGCGCCGCATCCAGATCGCCCTGCGCGACATTCACCCGCGCGCAGGCCTGCTTGACCACCCCAAGCGCGCGGACGATGGCAATCGGCTGACGCTCCCAGCCGATCTTGAAATTCTGGATCGAGCGTTGGGTCTGTGCGCCCCAATAGCGGTCGGCGGGGACTTCGAGTGGGCCAAAGCTGTCGGTTTCGGTGCGGGTGGCAGGCATGGGAATCCCCTTGAAAACACGCTGGGGTCTTACCGCTGAAAAGTTACCAATTCAATTGGCATACCGTCGCATACTGCGGGCATGTGGGGCGCATGTGGGGCACTTACTGGGCGCTTACGGCGCGCAATCACGCCTTGCGAAAGCGGTAGACCGTCGCGGGTGGCAAGTTCAGCCAGATCTTCTCGCCGCGCTGCACCGTCAGGCCCAGTTCGGCCATTTCCGTGGCCGGCAGCGGCGGGTTGGGGCCATAGGTGAACTGGATATACGGGGCGCCCGGCGCCAGAACGGCAAAGGCCGCGCCGACAATGGCCTTGCGCACCGGCACCGGCATCGACAACAGCGGCAGGCCCGAAATCACCGCCGAAACCCCCGGCGCGACATGGGCCGCAGCGGTCTCCGCGCCGCCAAGCACCACATGCGCCCCCGGCCAGCGCAGCCGCAGATGGTCCACAAACTCGGCGTTCATCTCGAACAGCGTCAGGTCTTCCTGCCGCACCCCGGCGGCAAGAATGCCCTCGGTCAGCCGGCCCGTGCCCGGCCCGAACTCCACCACCCGGCCAGACCCGGCGGGCCCCGGCCCGAGGCCCCGCGCCATGGCGCGTGCCAGCCCGCGAGAGGAGGGCGCAATCGCCGATACCTGCCGGGGCCGCGTTAGAAGTTGACGCAGGAACAGCAGGGTCTCGGACAAGGGGGGCAGCTTTCGGATAAGGTCAGGTCTTGCGGAACCGGTCTAGCCGGACGATCTGCGCGTCCTGGGGCGGCGGATCGTCGTCGGGATCTTCGCTTTCGTCTGCGTGCCCGCCCGAATCCTCGGATGCCTCGGTGCCCTCGTCATGGGTTTCGAACCTGAGGCCGAATTCCACCGAAGGGTCCACGAAGGTGCGCAGGCTGTCAAAGGGCACCGTCACCCGTTCGGGATTGTTGCCAAAGTTCAGCGTCACGGAAAAGCCCATGTCGGTGACCTGAAGATCGTCATACCAATGCTGCAGCACCACGGTCATTTCGGCCGGATAGCGGACCCGCAGCCAATCGGCCATCTCGACCCCTGGTGCGGTCGTGTCGAAGGTGATGAAGAAGTGATGCGCGCCGGGAAGGCCCCGTTTCTGGACATCCTTCAGCACAGTCTGAATCAGACCGCGCATCGCGCGGTGCATCAGGTTGCCATAGTCAATTCTGCGCGCCATCCGAACGGCCTGTCTGCTGAAATCGCATTCTTCGGGGCAGCATAGGGGAAAAGGAGGTGAAGGAAAGGGGCGCTAAAGCGCGAACGAGAAAAGGGCGGATACCAGCGCCGCAAGCCCCAGCACCAGTGGCAAGGACCAGTGACGACGCAGCAGCAGCCAGGCCGAACCAAGGCCGATCAGCGCGGGCAAGGGGCGCAGACTTGTCACGTCCGGCCAGACCAGATGCAGCGGGCCGACGTCCAGCACATTCACTTGCCCGAACACCACATGCAGCGCAAACCACAGCGACAGATTGGCGATGACGCCCACCACCGCCGCCGTGATCGCCTTCAGCGCGCCGGACAGGCGCGGGGCGTGGGTCAACCGCTCGATCCAGGGGCTACCCGCGAAAATCCACAGGAAACACGGCACAAAGGTCATCCACAGGGTGATCGCCGCCCCGGCGAGCCCGCCCGCCAGCCCGTCTTTGGCCCATCCCGCCTGAAACCCCACGAATTGCGTGACCAGGATCAGCGGCCCCGGCGTGGTCTCGGCCAGCCCCAGCCCGTCCATCATCTGCGGCAAGGTCAGCCAGTGCTTGTCCGCCACCACCGCCTGCGCCATCCAGGCCAGAACCGCATAGGCGCCGCCAAAGGTCACCACCGCCAGTTTCGAGAAAAACAGCGCAATATCCGCATATAACGGCGGCGCCCAAAACATCAGAGCAGCCAGCGGCAGCAGCCAGATCGCGCCCCAAACCGCCACCGCCGTCACGCTTTGCCGCATCGCGCCGGGGGCATAGGTCGGCGCTGCCGCCACCCCGGCCCTGGTGGTCACATAGCCCCAAAGCCCCGCGCCCAGGATCACCACCGGAAACGGCAGCCCAAAGGCGAACAGCGCGCCAAACGCCAGCCCGGCGATCACCCAATGCGCCCGGGTTTTCAGCGCCCGCCTGGACACCCGCAGCAGCGCCTCGATCACCACGACCACCACGGCCGCCTGCACGCCGGTGAACAGCGCCGCAACCACCGGCACTTGCCCGAACGCCGCGTAAAGCACCGACAGCGCCAGCACCACCAGCGCGCCCGGCCCCACGAACAGCAGCCCCGCCAGCAGCCCCCCCGCGACGCCGCGCAGGCGCCAGCCGATCCAGGTCGCCAGTTGCATCGCTTCTGGCCCCGGAAGCAGCATGCAGAACGACAGCGCCGACAGATATTCGTCCTCGCTGACCCAGTTCCGCTCCTCCACCAGTTCCCGGTGCATCAACGCGATCTGCGCCGCCGGCCCGCCGAACGACAAAACCCCGATCCGCCCGAAGGCGCGGAACAGCACGGCCCAGGGCATCACGCCCGAAGCCATCACAGGGGCCGCCCCGCCGGCCAGTCGTGCCCCTCGTCCACCCCATCCCGCGCCCAGCGATACAGCGCATCGTAAATGACCATCCCGGCTTCAAGCTGCTGAAGATCGTCCCGAAACTGCCGAGACAGCCCGACCGAGATCGCCAGCAACCCCGCCGCTTGCGGCGCCAGATCATGCCGGTCGGTATCCGCCCCGCGCACGATGGTTGCCAGCCGCTCCAACGCCGGTGTCGCAAGACCGAAATCCGCAATCATCGCGTCAAAGCTGCACAATTCGCCCCGGTGCGAGAAGGTCACGCCCTCGATATCAAACGGCACCGCGCCAAAGCGGTCGGCCACCGCCTGCACCTCGGACGGGGCGACAAACAGGAACTGCGCCCCCGGATCGACAAAGCGCCGAATCAGCCAGGGGCAGGCGATGCGGTCGATCTTCGGGCGATGCCGCGTCACCCATAACGGGCCAGCGGGCAGGGTGGCCATCGGCACCATCGGCAGCCCCGCCGCGGCCCAGGCCTCGGTCCCGCCCTCCAGCACCTCGGCGGCGATCCCCCTGGTCCGCAGCATCGCGGCCACCCCCTCGGACAGCTTGCGCCCGCGCACGCAGACGACCACCACATGCGGGCCAAGATCCTCCGGCAGCGCCGCATCATGCGCCATCCTGCGCGAGGTCGGGATCACCCGGGGCAGGGCTGCGGCATCTTCGGCCAGACGCACATCCAGCACCACGGGGGCTTCCGGTGTGCCGATCAGGCGGGACAATTGGGCAGGCGTGATTTGATTGGGCTGCGGCATCGCGGGCCTCCGGTAAAAAAGGGGGACGGGATGCGATGCTTGGGCCGAAGCCTCACGGGGCGCTCGCGGACCCCATGGCGAAAACAGTAGCCGGGACAATGCGCCGGGGTCAAGAGGACGGCTTGGTCAACTCGCGCAGCAGCTTGTCATGAATGGCGCGGGGGAAATCCCCGATCCCCTTGGCGGTCATCACGAATCCCTCGGGCGTGATGACATTCTCCCGGTAATAGTCGGTCAACGCGCTGACGCCGCCACCCACCTCGATCGCCAGACCGTTCACGATCACCCCCGCCGCCTCGGCCTCACCCCGCGCCGCCGGCAGCGTCATCCCGTCGTTTTCCGTGCCATCGCCCGACACGTCGATCACGTGCCGGTGACACTCCGGCACTTCAGCAAACTGCGCCAGCGAGACCCGGATCGCCTCGCCAATGGATGTGGAGGTGTTCCATGGCCGCGGCAGCGCCCGGATTATTGCGGCCACAGCCTCCACCTGATCGGCGGTGGTCAACCTTTGCCACGTCAGCGCGATGGTCTGGAGGTCATCACCCGACCATTGCACGATGGCCAAAGCGTCCTGACCCTCGACAAGCGCCCCAACAATATCCGGATCACCCAAGGCATCCGCGATCCCATTGATCTGCAAGACATATTCGTTGTCCGAAATCGACCCCGACACGTCAACGGCAAGCACCAGCGCGGTCTCGCAAGACAGCGCCGGGCCGGCAAAGACGCAAGCAAGCAGGGTCATCCAAACGCGCTGCATGGCGCGAGAATGATCCCGTGGCCGCTTTGGAACAAGCATAAAGGGAAGGCGCAGGTTTCTGTTGCCAGGTACCTGCAAACCCCGCCTTACGGGGCTAACCGCAAGGGCTTAAGTTTGGCTTACTCGAACTGCTTACGCAGCCAGAGCGAAAGCCGGAGCACGGTTGTCATTGGCAACTGTGATCTTGGACCGATAACGGTGGTACCCCGCCGAGTAAAAGCTGGCCTCTTTGAACGTCCGTCGATCCTATTTCGACCCCATGTCCCGCAATGAACGGGAGTTTGGTGGAGTCGCCGGGTACCGCCCCCGGGTCCGAACCGTCTATTGCAGGTGCGTTTATCACCATAGTCCGGATTGCTCCGGACAAGGTCAATATAGGGCCCGCCGCCGGTCACCGCAAGGCGCAGCAACGACAACGCCCCGGGGTTTCCCCCAGGGCGCCGTAGGATGGGTGATTCACCCATCTTTGTGCAAAGTCAGACCGTAGGATGGGTGTTGCGCCCATCTTTGCCGAAGATCAGAACCCCGCCTTGATCTGTTCGAACTCGTTGACCATCCGGTCCCGCAGCGCGGGGTCCAGCGGGGTCTGCGCCAACATCGTGCCTTGCACCGGATCGACGAAGGCGGCCTTCAGATCGGCCTCGGAGATCTTCGACATCGACACCGTCTCGGTCGAGGCATAGCCGATCGTCGCCAGCAGCACCGGGGCGGCCGGATAATCGAGGAAGGCGTTGATGTAATCATACGCCTTCTCTTCCTTGCCCGGCCCGTC
>JANLQT010000586.1:0-2686 GCA_031368035.1 Rhodobacterales bacterium
AAGGGTGAATTCGTCGGCGGCTGCGATATCATCACAGAGATGACCATGTCGGGCGAGCTGGACACCTTGTTCGCGGCCAAGGGCGTGACTTTCGATCAGGACGCCGCGAACAAGATCCGCGAATCCAACGCCTGACGTTGCGGCGTGATGGGTCAATCACCCTTCCTGCGGGGTCTTCCCTCGCAGGGATGGGTGATGCACCCATCCCTGCGATTCAATGAAACGTCTGCCTCAGTCGCCTGATTGCGAACCAGACCAGCACCAACACCACCGGCGTCAAAATCGCCAGCAGCAGCGCCTTGTCCAATCCCTGCGCCTCGGCGAGTGGCGCGAACAGGTAGCCAGCCAGGCTGACCCCGTAGTAGCTGATCGCCACCACCGACAACCCCTCGACCGTGTGTTGCAACCGCAAGGCCAAATCCGCCCGGTTGTCCATGCTTGCCAACAGCGCCTGATTTTCCCGGCTGCGCGCCACCTCGACCCGGGTGCGCAAAAGCTCCGCCGCCCGCTGTGCCCGCTCGGCCAGCGTCTTCAGCCGCCCGTCCGTCGATTGCACCGTCCGCATCGCCGGGTCATAGCGGCGCATCATGAACTCGGCAAAGGTTTGCCGCCCGCTCAGCCGTTCCTCGCGCAGCGCCTGAATGCGCTGGTTCACGATTGTCTCATAAGCCCGCGTCGCCCCGAAGCGGAACGATGCGGACACCGCCAGACTTTCCAGCTCGGCCGAGATCTGCAACAATTCATGCAGATCGGCCTCGGCATTTGCCGTGGCGCCATCAAGGCCCGTCACCAGTTCCACCAGCCGCACTTCGATCCGGCTTAGCCGCGAGGACAACTGCCGCGCTTCGACCAGGCCCAGCATGGACATGGTGCGATAGGTCTCGATTTCGCACAGCCGCTGCAGGATCCGCCCGATGCGCCGCTGGCCGGTGCCGGGGCGGACAAAGACGGCAAAGCGCATGTAACCCGAAGGATCAATGCGAAAGTCCGATGCGATCACCGCCGACCCATCCAGAACCCGCGCCACCGCCAGGCTTTCGCCCACGAACCAGCTGTCCAGCCGGACCGCCAGATCGTCCTCGGCCTCGGGCATGAATTCCACGCGGATCGTCACGGCACAGATGCGGTTGGCGGCGGCCCCCGCTGCCCAGGCGGCGGGAAATACCTCTGCTTCCGCCGGATCAAAAGCGCGCGCACTGACGCCCGGCTGAAACGCGGTGTAGGTCACAAATTCGGTATGGCTTTCCCATTTCACCGCAGCGCGGCCCAAAGTCCCGGCGTAATGGGTCAGGCCCGGCTCTGGCGCGGCGTTTCCGAACCGTGTGACCAATGCCGTCAGAAACGCCCGGTCCGCCTCGCGGTCGCGGGCAGCGGCATCCTCGCCTTGATGAAACGCCAAAAACACTGCCGTCGCCGGCGCCTCCAGCACCGGAAACGGCCGGGCGTGAAGTTCGTTCACCAACTGGTAGCGCAGGGGATGGTCGCTGGTCATGTGGCTCCAAGCCGGAGAAAGAAGGGGATATCCGCAGAGTATGAGGGAAGATCATGCAACGTCAGCGGCTTGCCGGTATACTTCCGCACACTGGCAAAAAAGGTGCACCTGCCCGCGAAAGAGCACGGAAGCCCGTGCGTAGAACAGGCATGACCCAACCGCCGACAGTAGCAGAAGTGACCCGTTTTACCCTTTCCCTTTCCCTTTCCCTATCTTTTGCCCTGCCCCGTGCGCTGCAACGCCAGCTTCTGGTCGCCCTCGCCCAGCACCGGGCCGAGTTGAAAGCCCTGCTGCAAGCCGTCCAGGCCGCCCGCGATGACGCGGTCCTGACGGCCGAGGCGCAGCCCTTCGACCGGATCAGGACCGAAGCCGCCCTGGCGGATTTGCGCTGCGCGGCAGATGCCTTGATGCAGGCCGCGCAGGGGATCACGCTCGACAGTCTGGCGGCAAAATCGGGCGGACAGGCGATGGGTTAATCACCCATCTTTTCGGCGCATCAGGCCCAAAACTGTCGCCAGCGCCGCCAAACCCCCGGCGAACAGGAATGTCGCCTCGGGTCCGATCCCGGTCCAGGCCAGCCCAGCCAGCCCGTTGCCGAAGATCAGCGCCACCCCCGTGGCCAGATTATACAGCCCGAACGCCGTGCCGCGCAGGTCCGGTGGCGCGGCATCGGCCACCATCGCGGCCAGCAGCCCCTGGGTCAGGCCCATGTGCAGCCCCCACAGCGCCGCGCCGATGAACACCGCCGTCAGGCTTCCCGACAGGCCCATCACCAGATTGGCCAGCGCCAGCACCCCAAAGCCTGCCAGCAGCAGCCCGCGCTTGCCGATCTTGTCCGCCAGCATCCCCACCGGCCACGAGGTCACGGTATCCACCGCATTCAGCACCACCAGCACCAGCGGCAAGGCCCAGATCGCCAGCCCGGCATCCGAGGCGCGCAGGATCAGGAACGCATCCGAAATCCGCGCCATGGTCATCAGCGTGGCAATGCCGATGGCCGCCAGCAGACCCGGTTTCAACCGGCGCATCCCGGTCAGGGTCAGCGGCCAGGTGCCGGGTTTGGCGTCCTTCATCTCTGGCTCGCGCACCGCGAAGATCAATACGGCAACTGCGATTGCCCCGGGCCGGGATGCGCCGTTTGAAACCGGGGTTGCTGGCGGCGATCGGCATTGCCACGCTGATGACCATGGCGCG
>JANLQT010000602.1:0-2956 GCA_031368035.1 Rhodobacterales bacterium
GCATCCTGCCAGGCCTTGTCGCCGATGTGCTGCCAGCCGGGGATCTCCTCGAACACCAAGAGGCCCAACTCGTCACATCGGTTCAGGAAGTGCTTTGACTGCGGGTAATGCGAGGTGCGGACCATGTTCACGCGCAATTCGTGCTTCAAGATTTCAGCGTCGCGTTCCTGCGCGGCACGCCCAAGGGCATAACCGATATAGGGGAAAGACTGGTGCCGGTTCAGGCCGCGCAGTTTCAGCGGCTGGCCGTTCAGGTGGAAGCCGGTGGTGGTGAAGCGGACTTGGCGAAAGCCGAACCGCTCGGACAGTGTGTCGGTGCCTTCCGGCGTTTCAAGCGTCAGGTCCAGCGTGTAAAGCGCGGGGGCGGCCGGCTCCCAAAGGGTGATGCCTTTCAGGCCGGTCAGGATGATCTGCGCCTCGGGTCCGGTGACGGCAACCTCGGTGGCGGCGATCACTTTGGCGCGGTCCATCAGGCGGGCGATCAGCTTGCCGGACAGGGGCTTGTCCTGGGGGTTGCCCAGCCAGACCTGCGCGGTCAGGCGCTTTTCGGCGTCCAGCACGTCGGGGGTTTCGATCTTGACGTTGGCGATGTGGACGGGGGCGGACACCTCCAGCCAGGCCTCGCGGTAGAGGCCCGCATAGGTCAGATAGTCGATCACATGGCCGAAGGGCGGGATGGCGGGGTTTTCGCTGCCGTCGAGGGTGACGCTGATGTGGTTCACGCCGGGCTTCAGGATGCCGGACAGGCGCGCGGTGAAGGGGGTATAGCCATCGGCGTGGCGGGTGATCAGCTGGCCGTTCAGGCGGACGGCGGTGTTCGCCATGGCGCCGTCAAAGCGCAAGTTGACCTCTCGGCCAGCCCAGGCGGGATCGGCAGAGAAGCTTTTCTCGTAGGTGAAGACCTTCTGGTAAGTCTTTTCATCGAAATAGGAAAACGGCAATTCCACCGCGTTGTGCGGCAGGCTGACATGGTCACGCCCTTCAAACAGCCAGTCGTCGTTGAAATCGGAAAGAATGCGCATTCAGTTGCCTTACTTGACGGAACCCAGCAAGCCTTCGACGAAGCGCCGCTGGAGGAAGAAGAACACGGCGATCGTGGGCAGGGTGGCCAGCACCGTGCCAACCATGACGACGCCGAAATCGGGGGTATAGGCCGAGGCGAGCGAGGAAATCACCAGCGTGATGATCTGCTTGTCAGAGGTCTGGATCACCAGCAGCGGCCAGAGATAGGCATTCCAGTTCGCCATGAAAATGATGATCGTGGCCGCCGCATAGGTCGAGCGCATCACCGGAACGTAGATATAAAGGAAGATCTGCCATTCCTTCAGCCCGTCGATCCGGGCCGCATCCCGAAGTTCAGTCGGGAAGGCTTTCGAGGATTGGCGGAAATAGAAGATGATGAAGATCGAAGCGATCGAGGGCAGCAGGATGGCGGTGTAGGTGTTCATCAGCCCCAGCCGGGCCATCAGCATGAACAGCGGCACCATCATCGCGGCAAAGGGGATCGAAAGCAGGACAAGCAGCACGGCGAAGATCCTCTCGCGCGTGCGGGACCGGAAGACTTCGAATCCATAGCCCGCAAGTGACGAGATGATCAGGGTGAAGATCGTGCCAAGGATGGCCAGTTTCGCGCTGTTGTAGAAGACCAGCGGCGCGTTGATCTGGGTGAAGAAGTTCACCACGTTTTCCTGCAGCGCGGATCCGAAGGTGGCCTTGCCGATGTTGATGTCGGTGGTGGTGTTGGTGGCGCCGGCCACCATCCAGTAGAACGGAAAGACCGAGACGAAGGCGGCAATGCCGAGGGCCAGATAGACCAGCGCGCGGCGCAGCTTGGCGAGCGGGCTCATGTGCGGCGCTCCCGTGCGATCCAGAATTGCAGCGCGCTGAGCACCGCGACCAGGACGACGATGACATAGGACACGGTGGAGGCGTAACCGAAGTTCGGGGTGAATTTGAAGGTCAGGTTGTAGATGTAAAGCGACAGGGTCAGCGTGGCATCCGAAGGGTTGCCGCCGTTGCCACCCGAGGCGGTGATGTTGTTCACCTCGTCGAACAGTTGCAGCGTGCCGATGGTCGAGGTGACGGTGGTGAACAGGATCACCGGTTTCAGCATCGGGATGGTCAGCCGGAAGAACCGCGCCCGGGCCGGCACGCCGTCGATGCGCGCCGCTTCATAGATCGACGGGTCGATGTTCTGCAAGGCGGCGAGGTAGAAGATCATGTTGTAGCCGGTCCAGCGCCAGGTGATGGCCATGATGATGAGAACCTTGGCCCAGAACGGATCGCTGAGCCATGGAATCGGTGCCGAGACCAGATGCAGCGCCAGAAGCGCGTCGTTCACCACGCCGTCATGGCCGAACATCGATTTGAACAGGATGGAATAGGCCACCAGCGAGGTCACGCAGGGCAGGAAAAGCGCGGTTCGAAACAGCGCCCGGCCCTTCAGCTTGGGATCATTCAGCGCCACCGCGAACAGAAGCGCCAGCGTCAGCATGATCGGGACCTGTACCACCAGGAAGATCATGGTGTTGGACAAGGCGTGCAGGAACACCGGGTCCTTGGTCAGCCGGACGATGTTGGCCGTGCCGCCGAAGTGGAAATTCATGCCCTTGCCGGTCTGAAAGCTCATCCACAGCGACCACAGGATCGGGAAGGCCATGAACACGCCCAGAAGCACCATCGCCGGGGCGATGAAGGCCCAGCCGTTGAGGCTGGCACTGCGGGACTGGCGGGTGACGGACATGGGCGACCTTTCCAGAAGGGTGCGGAAGGGCCACCGGCCCTTCCGCGAGGTCAATCAAGCAACCGCAAGGGTCACTGGATCTGTTGCGACACCTGGGCGTCGATCGCCGCGATGGCGTCATCGACCGAGCCGCCCTTGGCAAGACCAGGCAGTTGCGCCGAGATGGCTGCGCCAACTTCGGGGACATAGATGCCGTAGTTCACCGACGGGATC
>JANLQT010000606.1:0-11023 GCA_031368035.1 Rhodobacterales bacterium
TGCTGGGGATGATGGTCGAAGTCTCGCTTGATCCCTTGTACGACGGCGGGGCCACATTTCAGGAGTTGAGCCGGTTTGTGGAAGGCTTCGGCTTTTTCCTGCGGCAGATCACCTTCAACGAGGATGGCTGGGGCGATGCAACCTACGCAAGGCGCTGGTGGAAACTGTCGGAACCCGACATCCCGCCGCTTTACACGGATTTCGCGATGCGCACCAAAGGCGTGAACATCGCCGTGACCGGGGACTGCACGCAAAGTTCCGAATTCACCCCGCAGGACCCCCTGCGCCGCAACGATGCGGTGCGCGGCCCGCGCGGGGCGGGCTATGCCTTCCATACCGCGAAAGAGCCACGGCCCTGGTGGCTGCTGGATCTCAAGACCGTCCGCCGCTTTGACGAGGTGGTGATCTTCAACCGCATCGATGCCTGCCGCGACCGCGCGGCCCGGATCAAGGTCGAAGTGTCAGAGGACCAGTCCGTCTGGCAGGTGATCTGGACCAATGAATACAGTTTTGGCGGTGTCGATGGCCGCCCCCTGCGGATCGAATGTCAGGGCCGGACGGCGCGCTATCTGCGCATCCTTGGCGGCCCGGACGACTGCCTGCACCTGAACCATGTTGAAGTCTATGACTGGCAGGCGAAGGGCGATCCGGCCGGGCGGCCCCTGGTGCCCTGACGCTTCGGTTCTGACGCTTCGGCCTAGGCCCTTCTGCCCAAGCCCTTCAGCCCAAGCCCTTCTGCCCTGACCTATTCCCGAACGGCTGGGTGCGAACGGAAGCTGCCATCCGCCATCCGCGCTGGGTTTTCAGGCGTAAACCAAGATCGGGGGCAGACCGGGCCTTTGCCCGGATCTGCCCCCGAAGGTCACTCGTTACGAACAAGGTTCGGGCTGGACCGTGCGGGGTGTGATGTGCCCCGCGTGGCCCGGCCCCGTGTCAGGTGGCCCCGCTTCAGGTGGCCCCGCTTCAGGTGGCCCCGTGTCAGGTGGCCCCGTGTCAGGTGGCGCCCGCAAAGGGGAACCCGGCGGCTGGGCGCTCGGCCGCGGCGCTGCCCGCGTAGGGTGCTTTGGCGCGGGCGGGCGGATAGCTCATCTCGGCGGCAACGATCTGTTCGGGGGCAATCGCCGCGACATGGTCGATCACCCGGGCCGGGGCGGCGACGAGGTGGTCCGGCAGGTTGCCGTTCGCGGTCAGGACCACGCCCATGTCGCTCAGCAAATGCGGCGAGATTTCCCACAGGCCGACCAGCGACCGCTCATAGGCGCGCGCGGCGATCCAGGCCTTCAGCGGGCCGCGGACAAACCCCGGCAGCAGGCGCAGCGGCCAGGCGTCCGGCAGGGCGACGGGCAGGGCGACGGGCAGGGCGACGGGCTTGGCCGCAAGATGGGCAACGACATCGGCGTTCAAAGAGGCCGGACCAACCGATTTGCCGGCCAGCACATCCAGCATCGAATTGGCGGAATACGGGGTCATCATGGCACTTCCTCCAGTTTGGGTCCGGGTGGTTCCGGTGTTCTGAGGACAACAATCCCCCAAATCGCGAGGTGGCGCTGTTCCCTGCGGAACGCGAGTTGCTTGATTGGTGGGAGAGGGCGGATTAGCGTGGCGGCAGAACTCCGGGCACCAGACCCGCGCACCAGACGCCGCATATCAAACCGGGGCAGGGAGAGACGCCGTGACATCCGCTGAACTGGCAGGCCCGATCCAAGGGGCTGCCCCCCCAAAAAGCGCCGCCAAAAGCCCCAATAAAAGCACCGCGGCCCAACGCGACATTCTGCAGTCGCTGGGCCGCGCGGCGGTGTTTTCGGGTGTGGATGACGCCACGCTGGCGGCGCTGGCGGCCTTTTCGGTGCGCCGGGCCTGGGAAGGCGGCACGGTGCTGTTTCAGCGCGGCGATGCGGGCGAATATCTTCTGGCGCTGACTTCCGGCCGGGTGCGGCTGTCGGTGTCGGCGCCCAGTGGCAAGGAACTGGTGCTGCGCCATATGGGACCGGGCGAGGTGCTGGGAGAGTTTTCGCTGATCGACGGGCAGCCGCGATCCGCCGATGCGACGGTGGTCGAGCCAAGTTCGGGCATCGTCCTGCCGCGCGAGCGGTTCCTTCAGGTCGCGGGCAGCTTTCCGCAACTGGGCATGGCGCTGGCGCGGCACCTGTGCCAGCAGCTGCGCACCACCAATTACCAGATGGAATCCATCGCGCTGTACGATCTGAAATCGCGGGTGGCGCGGTTCTTGCTGTTTGCGCTGCGCGAGCAGCACGGCAAGACCGTGCCGGACCGCGCCGTGTTGCGCCATGTGCTGAACCAGGCCGAGCTGGCCTTGGTTCTGGGGGCCAGCCGGCCCAAGATCAATCAGGTGTTGCAAGCCATGCTGGTCGAAGGCGTGCTGACGCGCGACGGTGCGGCCACCCTGATCTGCGACGTGCCCCGGCTGGAAGAGGCTGCCGAAGTGCCCGCCGAAATGCCCGGTGCGGGGTCATTGCTGTAAGCCCCCCCCGTCCGCCGACCGCCCGCAACGCGGATCTTGTCAGGCCAACTGGCCGGGCAGGGCGATCAGGCCGATGCCGGCCCTGATCTCGGCGGGCGCGACGGTGCCATCCGGCGCGGTGGTTGCGCTGGCCTTGAGGTGGCTGATCCCGAAGCTGCTGGCCGTGCCAAGCCGTTGCCAGGTCACAAAGGCGGTCATGGCGCGGGCGGCGTCCTCGGCGGCCACACCCTGCAACGCCAGGCCGCACAGGGCGCCCGTCATCGTCGGGTGGGGCCGGGACAGCGCGGGCAGTTCCAAAGACAGGCGCGCGCCGGGGCCTTCGGGCGTCAGGTCAAGCTCCAGCCGTGGGGCATCGGCAAAGCCGGGCAGGGCAAACAGCGCGGACAGGGCCGGCAGGTTGCGGGGGCACAGAAAGGCGATCAAAGCCCGGGCCGCAGCCGGGGGGCCGGTGTCCAGAACCAGCCTGACCACCGGCGCGGCGCGGAGCGGCATCACCTCTATCTGGCGCAGGTGGGTTTCGGGGGGCAGGGCGGAAAGCGCGCGGGCAAGGGCTGGCGCGCAAGGCCCGGCCCCCAGCAGCGTCAGGGCGGCTGCGAAGAAGGCGCCCGGTTCGGCTGGCGCACCCGGCGGCGCCAGACCCAAGGCCGGCCCCGCAGCGCCGGGCGCCAGACCGGGCGCCAGACCGGACGCCTGACTTGGTGCCTGACTTGGTGCCTGACTGGGCGTCTGACCGGGCGCAAGGTGCCAGTCCAGCCACAGGCTGTGGGGATGGCCAGGGCCCGCGGCCCAGTCCAGACAATCGGCGACGCAGGACAAACCGGGGTTCCGCCCCGCCGCAAGGTTTAGCGCCGCCAGCCCGTCCGGCAGTCAGAACTGGCTGACATCAAGCGTGCTGCCCTGACCGTCAAGGCGCAGTTCCAGGTCATGCCCCACCGCACCCTCGGGCCACAGTGTCGCCAGCGCCGCGACCCGGCCCCGGGCGTCAGCGCCCGCGAGGCACGCAGGCAAGGTCGCCGCCAGAAGCGCCGCCGCATTGCGTGGCAGGGCCGAGGGCCGCCACGTCATGGTCTTGCCAGGGAACGCCCCGGGCCAGCCGGCCGATGCCGAACCATAAGTCCCGGTTTGCAGGCGGCGGGGCAAGGGGCGGGCCAGGCGCCGGGCATTGCCAGCCCGATCGCCTTGCGCAGGGTATTTGCCAACACATCGGGTTTTGGCGCGGTTGTCGTGGCCATAAGCCAGTCCTCGCCCCTTCGCTGATTGTTGCCCAGCGCCGTGTGGGAAAAACCCCGGTGCATCTGACAATCCAATTTTCGACGGCGTCGATTTCGGCCGCGTATTTCTTCTGCTCGCCCGGATCAAAGCAATTCCGGGCACCCGGATCAACGGCCCATACCGTGTCTTATCCATGTGGCGGGGAGTTCGTCTGCATTGAGTGTTGGCGCATGGCTTTGCTGGCAGAAGCCAGCGCGGGTCTGATCGCCGTGAAAACCCGGCATTCCCCGTTCATTGCGACCGCGATGCGCCTTGGCCGTGGGCGCCAGCGGCCAATTTGACACCGCAGGCATTGCAGTTTGCGCAGGGCAGGTCAGGCAACAGCGCTCTGGCTTGACCCTTTGTGCGCCAGATCGGCCCGGCGCTGCGACTGGCCGGGCAATATTAGGGGCCATGGCCGGAGCGGGCGTTTGCAAAAGCGCCTGAGTTGAAGCCTTGCACCGGGCGCGGATGCGCGCCGGAAAACAGCCGGCGCCGCACTGCTTTTGACGCTGGGCGCTGCAAACCTCCGGTGAAAATGACGCTGCGTTGATGCAGCAGGACCAGTGTCGGACCCGTGAAGGAGGGCAATGGACCGCAGCTTTTTGGCACAAGACGCCGTCGCCCGGATCCTTCGCCGCATCAAACAACCGGAGGAGTCCAACATGCTCAAGTCGTTTTTCATTGCCGTGCTGCCCCTGCTTGCAGCCCAAGGCGTCCTGGCCGATGCCACCCTGGCCTCGGCACAAACCGCCGTTCCCAGCGCCGCGCAGGTGATGGCGATGTGCGAAGGACCGGACGCCCTGTCGCGCGGCGAGGCGCCCTGTACTGCGTTCTGGGCACAGGTGCAGATCGGCATGACCGACTGCATGGCCGATGTGTCCCGCGCGCGCCCGGCCTGGCACGCGCGCTATCTGACCTGCGCCAAAGAGGTCCGCGCCGGGTATGTCGCCGTCTCTCAGTGACCGGGTCCCGGCCCGCGCCAGTTTCCCCCTTTGGCGCGGGCCCCTTTTTTCATTCCGCCAAGGAGCCAATGCCATGACCCACACCACCATCGCCCTGCACCGGGACCCCAGGTCCTTGCCGCGCGCCTTGCGCGATACGCTGTATGAAACCGATCTGAAACTGCGGCGCGCCCATGACAACCATCTGGGCTCTGCCTATAACCTGTCGTTCTTTCCCGGCGAGCCGGCTGGATTTGGCGACTATCTGATCAACAATCGCTGCGATCCCTATACCGGCTCACAGTATGGGGCCGAAGTTTGCGCGCAGGAACGCGAGGCGGTGGACTGGTTGATGCGGCTTTGGGGCTGCGGCAATCTGGACGACTATTGGGGCTCGGTCGGGGCCAGCGGCACCGAGGGCAACCTGTGGGGCATCTACCTTGGCCGCGAGGCGCTGCCCGAGGCGGAGCTGCTGCACAGTGCCGATGCGCATTATTCCATCCCCAAGGCGGCGCGCATCCAGCGGGTGCCCGCCCTTCAGGTGGCCAGCACGCCCGAGGGCGCCCTCGACCTGGACCGGCTGGCCGAGACCCTTGCGGGCCTGAACGGCAAGCCGGTCATCCTGGCGCTGACCTGCGGCACGACGATGAAGGGCGCCCATGACGATATCGCGGGGGCCATCGCGGTGCTGGAGACGGCAGGCTATGGCGAAGATCGCCGGTATATCCATGTGGACGGCGCGCTGAACGCGATGGTCGTGCCGTTCCTGACCGAGGCGCCCCGGGCGATCTGCCCCAGTTTCGAGATGGCGATCGACAGCCTGTCCACCTCGGGGCACACGATGATCGGAACGCCCATGCCTTGCGGCGTGCTGGTCTGCCGAAGGGTGCATATCGAGCGGATTGCCCGCGTTATGGCCGATCTGCGGCCCAACGACACCACGTTGATGGGGTCTCGCAATGGCCATGCGGTGCTTGCGATCTGGACTCGGCTTTTGGGGCGGGGTTATGCGGTCTTTGCCAGCGATGCGCGCCACGCGGCGCGCCGGGCGCAGGATCTGGCGGCAGAACTGCGCGAGGCCGGGGTGGAGGTTCTGTGCAACCCGCACAGCCTTACGGTGGTCTTTCCCCAGCCGGACGAGGCCATGGTGCACAGTTATCAGTTGGCCTGCCATCAGGGCCTTGCCCATGCGGTTGTCATGCCCAGTGTGACGGACACGCTGCTGGACCGGTTCATTGACGACTACCGGGCGTTTTGTGGGGCGCGCGGGCGGATCAAAATGACGCTACGTTGACGCTTGGGCGGTAGCGCTTGGGCACCAGATGTTACCGCGGGTGTCACCGCGTGCGAATCGCGAATGTGAGGGGATGGTCATGGCCACATCGAACAAGTCGAACAAATCCAACAAGTCCAACAAGTCCAACAAATCGGGGCTGGAGGCTGACGAGCTTTCCGCGGTGGGCGAGGATTCGTCGCTGACCTTGTCGGATGCGCTGCAATCGGCGCTTCTGGCCTTCAAGAAACCGCCCGTGCCGGGGCTGTCCCCGGTCACGCTGCGCGCGTCCGATGATGTCTTGTTCCGCCGCCTGAATGCGCGCCATCGCCAGTATCTGATCGTGCAGGCGCTGGCGAAGGATATGTTGGTCACCGATCTCGCCCCGGGCGGGACCGTGATCCGCCGGGCCGGCCTGGACGTCGCCGGCGCGCGCCGTCTGGAACTGGCGCTGGATCTGACCGACCCCGCCTTCTGGCAGGCCCAGGTGGCCGACCTGGTCAGCATGAAATGGCACCGCGACGACCGGCTGTCCGAGATTGTGCTGCAGCAGACCGATATCCTCAGCTTCATGACGCTGGGCCTGCCCCTTGCCACGGATACGCATCCCTGGACCCTGGCGCTGCTGGATGCGGCGCAAGAGGTGGCCTTTCGCGTCGCGGCCGATCTGAAGGCGATTTTCCAGATGCCCCGCCCGCATGAGATGTCGCCAGATGTCGCGCCGATCATCCGCACGCCGTCGCACAGCGCCTTTCCCAGCGGCCATGCGACCGAGGCGTTCACCGCCGCCACGGTTCTGGCGGCGCTGTTTCCCGACCGCGCCGTCCATCTGCGGCTGATGGCGGCGCGCATCGCGATGAACCGCAGCTTTGCCGGGGTGCATTGTGCGGTAGAGCATCATGCCGGCGCGATCCTGGGGGATCTTCTGGGCGGGATCATCGTGAAACGTGCGCTGGGCCTGACGATCTGGCCGGGGCCGGGCGGAACGATCAGTTTCAACGCCGGGGTGAAACCGGCGCAGAACCCGCCGCAGGCCTCGAATGTCGAGACTTACGCAACCTATCTGACGCCGCTGAATGTGTCGGCCGCGGTGCCGACCCCGGTAATCGGCGTGCTTGGGCATCTGGCCGCGCGGGTGCGGTCGGAATTCTAGGAGGGCGCGGCGATGAAAAGTGAAGTGACGTATTCCGACCCCGTTGACCTGGAATATCTGGCGCCGTTCCTGCCCTACAATTATCTGCCTGCCGCCTTTTCGGCCATCAGGGCGGATCCTTCGGCAAAAAGCCGAATGGTGTTCCTGCTGCCTGTGGCGGGCGAAAGCCGCATCGCCCCGCGCTTTGCGCTGATCGACGTTCCAACTTTGTCAGAACCCCAAAGAACTGCCGACTTCATCAGGTCATTGTTGGGCAACCCCGATGCACCGGGAGATGTGAAGATCTTCCTTGGTCCCGAAGTGGAGGCGTCGTCCAACACGATCCTGAACGATATCAATGCGTCTGAGCAAGAGATGGATCTGGCAAGCTTTGACGCGGCCGTGGTGGTCATCGACGCCGGCATCGCGTTCTGGAACCGCCGATTTCGTGGCCCCGCCGGTCCGCGGTTTCGCGAGATCCGGTTTCTGGATTTCGACCGGCCCGATCTTGGGCTTGGCGCGGCCAACCTGCTGGGGCCCGGGCAGATCGGGGATCTGTGTGATTTGGCGGATGCCGAAGGCTCTGCCCAGGTCATGGACGCGCTGGGGCGGGACTTTCCGAACAGCTTTTACGGCAAGGCGGGCGCCGCGGATGTGGACGGCATCTGGCACGGCACGGCGGTTGCCGATCTTGCGGCGGGCGCAGGTCCGGGGACGGGTCCGGGCACAGGTCCGGGCGGCGCAAGCGAGATGGACCGCGTGGCCATGTTCGGGATCGAATTGCCGGCCAGCCTGCTGCGCGAATCGGACGGCGATGCCTTGACGGCGGTGTTGATGGTGCTGGTGGATCAGGTCATCCAGATCACGCAAGTCCTTGCCGACAAGCATGTGGTGGTGGTTCTGCCGTTTGGGTTTGTGGGCGGGCCGCAGGACGGCATGCACCCCGCCGCGCAAGCCATCGACGCCCTGCTGTCGAAAAGCCCCCCGCGCAAGGGCTCGCTGAAGTTCATGGTGCCGGCGGGAAATCACCTGCAGGACCGCTGCCGGGCACGTCTGCCGCAGGCGCAGGCGGGTGTGCCCGTGCTGAGCGTGGATTGGCACATCGCGCCGGACGACTTTTCGACAAATCAGATCGAGATCGTGATCGACAACGTGGACCCCGCCGACGAGCGTGCCAGCTTGCGGATTGCCCTGCCCGGACCGGGTGCCCCACAGGCCATCGGACTGAAGGCCGGACAGCACCAGTACATTACCGTGGACGGCGCCATCGTCGGAACGCTGATGCGCTATCCCAATGTGTCCATGCCCCCGCCGACCGCAGAATTGCGGGCCCGGCTGCGGCTGTGCCTTGCCTCGACCGGCTACGGGCCCGGCGGGCTTGTTCCGGCGCCGCATGGCAGATGGCGGCTTTCCTCGCATTCGGTGCAGCCCGTGGATCTGTGGGTGCTGCGCGATGACCGCAATCTGGTGATTGACGCGGCGTTCCCGCGCCGGTCCTCTTGGCTGGACGATCCGCTGTACGAGGACACCGACCAGAACGGCGCCCCGGAACTTGTCGATCAGGGGGCAAGTCTGGTGCTGCGGTCGGGCACCTTGTCGGTGCTGGCCACTGCGCCTGCGGTAGAGCCGGTGCAGGCCGACGAACAGCTGGGGGCCGGGCCACTGACCAAGGCGTTCTATTCGGGCAGCCCCGACCTGACAGCCACTGCCCTGGCCGCGCGATTGGCCGGCGCGGCGGTGCTGGTCGATGACGGACGGCCGGTGCGCGGCGCGATGGCAGCCGCCAACGGGACCGAACGGCAGGTGCGGTTTTCGGGCACTTCGGCAGCCGTGGCGATGGCGGCCCGTGCCAGGGCCCTGGCACCATGAGGCCGGTTCAGCCCAGAATCGACCTGAGATCCTCGACCCGTCCCAGCGCGCGCAGGGTCTCTAGCGGGTAGTCGGGGCGCAGCAGCAGGTGTGGCACGAAATCGGGCTCCAACCGCCGCAACCGTTCGCCGTAGAAGACGGCCGTGTCCTGCGCGCCGGTCAGATAGGACAGCGCCACCAGATAGCGCAGCGCCGGGCGGTAGAACGGCATGGCGCGGTGGCAATCCAGCGCAGCCCCCAATGCCACGTCCAACTGGCCCAAACTGACGGCAGTCAGGCAGGCCTGCATGTCCCAGTTGAAACTGTTGGGCATGCCTTGGGCGGCCATCCGGGCGCGCTGGGCCAGATCGTTCGCCTCTTCATACTTGCCATGCATGATCAGGGTCTGGCTCAGCGCCTCCAGCGCATAGGGGTTCTGGTCGGAAATTTCGGCGGCGCGCAGGGCCAGGTAATGCGCGGTGTCCAGATCGCCTTCCAGCTTCAACCGCACCTGCGAGGCCAGCGCCAGCACCACCGGATGATCGGCCAGTGATCGCAAGGCATCATCGACAAAGGCCTTGGATTCCGCCAGAATCTCGGGCCCGGTGTCGCGGAATTCCAGCGCATAGGTCAGCCGCACAAAGCCGCGCCAGGCCAGCGCAAGGCCGCGAAATTCGCCGTCCTGAATGTTGGCGAGCAACTCGTCCGCCTTTGCCAGCCCGTCGCGGTCAAATTCATAGACCCGCCGCACCGCGCGGTGAAACGCCAGCTGATGCGCCATGTTGGGCGAGGCGGCGACCAGTTCAGCCACCTTGCGGACGGTCTGATTGACCAGCCGCGTCGCTTCGGGCGCGTCCCAGACATCGGCGACCGAGGCCCCCAGCGTCAGCCGGCCCGACCATGCCGTCCGCCGCGACGGCATGCCCACAACGCGCACCAGCACAAAGCCCGCCTTGCCCTCGTCATAGGTTTCCAGATCGACAATGGCCAAGGCGCGATCATCGGACAGGGCCGGATCACCCTGCCGAAGCTGGATCACGTCAATTTCTCCGACCAGGACCAGATCGCCCGAGATGCGCTGCGCAATGGCATGGGCCAGAAACATCAGCCGCGACGAGGCGCCGAAATCGCTTTGGCGCAGCAGAACGATGGCCCGGCGGCGGTCGGGCAGGACAATGCCGGGGCCTGCAGGCGCAACACTTGGCTCTCTGGCTTGCCGCTCATCGCGCAACCAGTCGGTGAATTCGGGGTCGCGGACATGGATGTCGTCCAGAAGCTCTCCGGCGTCAGCCTTGCCCAGATCGACTTCGGGCATCAGCCACAGGGTGCTGCGGTCCGATTTCAACTGGGCTGCCGCGGGACCAAGCGCCTTGCGCATGTTCGACAGCGCCTGGCGCAGACTGCCCGAGGCCTGCTCGGGGGCGCGGTCGCTCCACAGTTTGTCCTGCAGCCAGACCCGCGTGCGCCGCTGCCCCGGCGACAGCAACAAAAGCGCCAGAAGCGCGCGTTCCTTCATGCCCGGCGGGGTGATATCCAGGCCGCTGTCGTCGTGGACCCGGAAGGGACCATAGATCCTTACGCGCATAGGCTGACCACCATCGAAGGCGGGGAAATGTCTTTTGACAGAACGCGCCGCAGCATTGGTCGGGCCTTGAGCCTTGTCAAGGATCACGCGCGGCCCGGGGCTGCACCGCGCGCATCTTGGTGCTGCACCGGGGCAGGCCGCAGGACCATCAGCGCCGTGACCCCGAGGGCGTCGAGCCTGCCAATTCTTTCCCGCCCACTCCGCCGTCCAACCCCAGCCGCCGCCCAACCCCGTCCACCGTCCAACCCCGTCCGCCGCCCGCGAAATGCCCCGGGATCGCGGGCCATCGGGCGTCCTTTTGCGGACGGCTTTGCCGGCCCGGGCGTCCGGTTCTTTTGGGTCAAATATCCGGTGCCGCGCCGATTTCGGGCGCGTGAAGCGGGCGCCTGCGGGCGGGCCAGAACACCAGAAGAATGGCCAGCGTTATCACGGCGGCGCCAAACAGGCTTTCCGCCGAAACCAGAATTGCGGTGACCGACGCCGAAATGACCCGCTGCGCGGCGCTGGT
>JANLQT010000618.1:0-8647 GCA_031368035.1 Rhodobacterales bacterium
ACGGTGGCTTATTCCACCGACATCGCCGAGGACGCCGCCCGCCGCGACTTCACGATGAACGCGCTTTACGCCAACAAACTGGGCGAGGTGATCGACCCGCTGAACGGCCTGCCCGACCTGAACGCGGGCCATGTTCGCTTCGTCGGCGACCCCGATCAGCGCATCCAGGAGGATTACCTGCGCATCCTGCGTTTCTTCCGCTTCCATGCCTATTTCGGCAAAGACGGCGTCGACGCCGAGGGCTTGGCCGCCTGCGCTGCCCATTCCGCCATAATAGAGACGATTTCGCGCGAACGGGTCGGGGCCGAGATGAAGAAACTTCTCTCCGCGCCCGACCCCGCGCCGGCCGTTGCGGCGATGGCGCAATCGGGAGTCCTGCGCGCCGTTCTGCCCGGCGCGGACCCTGCCGCCTTGCCGGTTCTGGTGCATCTGGAGGACGGCTTGCCGCCAGACCCACTCCGCCGCCTCACCGCTTTGGGTGGGCAAGACGTCGCCGAACGCTTGCGTCTGTCGCGAAAGGAAGCCGCCGCGATCGAGGCTTTGCGCGCCGCCCTGACCAGTGATGACACCCCTGCGGTTCTGGGCTGGAAACTGGGATCAGACCGCGCCCGCGACGCGATCTTGCTGCGCGCCGCGCTGTCGGGCCAACCGCTGCCTCAGGTTCAGGCCGAAATCGCGCGCGGCGCGGCGGCGGTGTTTCCCGTCAAGCCCGCCGATCTGGATCTGGAGGGTCCGCCCCTTGGCGTTGCCCTGCGCCAGATGCAGGCCAAGTGGCTCGCCTCGGACCTGCGCGCCACCCGCGCCGCGCTGCTGGACCAGAATCAGGCGTGACAAACGCCGGAATATCGTCTAAACGGCCCAAACCTAATGGAGGAACGCAGAATGGATAACAGGATCCCGCCTCGTCTCATTTGACGACCGATCCTGTTGGGCGGTCTGTCAGACCCGCCCCCCTCACTTCTGCAACTGTTCCAAATTCCCGGATTCCTCCATGTTCAGCTTCTTTGAAGGCCTCATTGACCCCTATGCCGCCTATCCCGTGACGGATACGCCGCCGACCCGGCTTTGGCCGTTTCTGAAGGATTACATCATCGCCTTCCGCAAGGTGTTCGCGGTAACGGCGGTTCTGTCGGTGCTGAACGCCGCGATGGATGTCGGGTTGCTTTGGTATCTGGGCCGGATGATCGACCTTTTGGGCCAGGGCACCCCGCCCGAGGTTTGGGCCGCGCATGGGACCGAGATTCTGGCGGTTGCGGCGGGGGTTTTCCTGCTGCGTCCCCTGGTCGCCGGAACCAACGTCGCACTGCTGCACAACACCATCCTGACCAACTTCGCCACGATGATGCGCTGGCGCGCGCATTCCCACGTCATGCGCCAGCCGGTCGGCTGGTTCGAAAGCGATTTCGCGGGCCGCATCGCCAACCGCATCATGCAGGCGCCGCCCGCTGCCGGGGACGCGGTGTTTCAGGTGTTCGACATGGCCGCCTTCGCCTCGACCACGCTGGTCGGCGCGATGATCATGCTGGCAGGCGCAGACATCCGCCTGCTGGTGCCGCTGGCGCTGTGGCTGGTCGGCTATCTGGCGCTGATGCGCTGGACGACCGTGCGTGCCGGTCCCGCCGCGACCGCCAGTTCCGAGGCGCGTTCCGCCGTCACGGGCCGGGTGGTGGACAGCTATGCCAACATCCACTCGGTCAAGCTGTTCGCGCACAAGGATCAGGAACTGACCTATGCCAAAGAGGCGATCGAAAAGTCGCGCGTGACGTTCCAGAAGGAAATGCGCATCGTCACCACGATGGATGTGACCCTGACGCTGCTGAACGGCTTCATGATCCTGGGCGTGGCCGGTCTGGCGCTGTGGCTGTGGTATCACGGTCAGGCCACGCTGGGCGTGGTCGCCTCGGCCGTCGCCTTGGTGCTGCGGCTGACCAACATGACCTACTGGATCATGTGGGCGACGATGAACCTGGTGCAGAACCTTGGCACCGTGCTGGAGGGGATGCAGACCATCGCCCAGCCGGTGACGCTGGTCGATGTGTCCGCCGCGCCCGATCTGACGTTCCAGAAGGGCCGGATCGAGATCGACGCCGTCAGCCACCACTATGGTCGCGGCTCGGGCGGGCTTCAGTCCGTCTCGCTGACCGTAAACCCCGGTGAGCGGATCGGGCTGATCGGCCGCTCCGGTTCGGGCAAGTCCACGCTGGTCAAGCTGATGCTGCGCTTTTACGATGCCGAGGAAGGCCGCATCCTGATCGACGGTCAGGACATCGCCGGCGTCATGCAGGACAGCTTGCGCGCCCAGATCGGCATGGTGCAGCAGGACTCATCGCTGCTGCACCGCTCGGTCCGGGAAAACATCCTTTATGGCCGTCCCGACGCCAGTGAAGAGGACTTGATCGCCGCCGCCAAACAGGCCGAGGCGCATGATTTCATCCTGACCCTGCGTGATCCCAAGGGCAACTTCGGCTACGATGCACAAGTGGGAGAGCGGGGGGTAAAACTGTCCGGCGGGCAACGTCAGCGGGTTGCCCTCGCGCGGGTGATCTTGAAGAATGCGCCGATCCTGATCCTGGACGAGGCGACCTCGGCCTTGGACAGCGAGGCGGAAGCCCTGATCCAGGACGCCCTGTTCGGCGTGATGAAAGGCAAGACTGTGATCGCCATTGCCCACCGGCTTTCAACCATAGCCGCGATGGACCGCATCGTGGTTCTGGACCAAGGCCATGTGGTGGAACAGGGCAAGCACGCAGCCCTCCTGGCGCAAGGCGGGCTTTACGCGCAGTTCTGGGCGCGTCAGTCGGGCGGGTTCTTGGGGTCCGACGTGGAAGAGGCTGCCGAGTGAGCGCGACATGAAACTGGGCCCCACCATTGCCCCGTTCCGGCGGGCCGAAACCGACCCGCCCGGCAAGATCATCCCGTTCTTCGGCTGGGCGCTGAAAGGCGCCTGGGCGGGAATCCTGTGGGCCGCCTTCTGGTCCGCCATGGCGGGAAGCCTCGAGGCGGTCTCGGCCACCCTGCTGGGCCTTGTGATCGACGCCGCCAATTCCACCACACCGTCCGACATTCTGAGCGTGCATTTCACCCTGCTTGTCTTCTTCGTGGTGTTCTACCTGATCGCCCGGCCGCTGGTGTTCGGCCTGAACACCGCCTCGTCCGCCTTCATCATCGAACCCAACCTGTTCCCGCTGATTCTGTCGCGCCTGCACCGCTGGACCATGGGTCAGGCTGTCACCTTCTTTGACAACGATTTCGCCGGCCGCATCGCGCAAAAGCAGATGCAGACCGCCCGCGCCGCAACCGACGTCACCACCGGCTTCATCGAAACGGTCGCGTTTGGCCTCGCCTCCATCGCCGGGTCCATCGCGCTGACCTTCGCGATTTCCGGCTGGGTCACGGCGATGCTGGTCGGATGGGTCGTCGGCTACATCTGGTTCATCCGCTATTTTCTCAAGCGCATCCGTGGGGCGTCCGGCGCCCGCGCTTCGGCCCGGGCGATGGTCACCGGGCAGATCGTCGATACCGTCACCAACATGAAGACGGTGAAGCTGTTCGCCTCGTCCCGCTACGAAGACCGCGTTGCGCTGGAATCGATGGAGGCGTTTCGCGACAAGGCGCTAGAATACGGCGGCATCTCCTCGTGGTTCCGCTTCCTTCTGATGCTGCTGGCCGGCACGCTGCCCGTCGCCCTTGTCGGCGCGACGGTCTATCTGTTCTCGCAAGGCCAGGCGACGGCAGGCCATATCGCCGCTGCCGGGGCGATATCCTTCCGCCTGTCGCAGATGACCGGCTGGATCAGCTTCTCCCTGATGTCGATCTTCGGCAATCTGGGCGAGGTCGAGGACGGCATCCGCACCCTGACCCCGCCCTATACCCTGACCGATGCCCCGAACGCGCAGGAAATGCCCTTGGTGAAGGGCGAAATCCGCATGGACGACGTCTCCTTCGCCTATGGCCGCAAGACCGAAGACGGCAAGGGCGGGGTGGATCATCTGAACCTGACCGTCCAGCCCGGCGAAAAGATCGGCATCGTCGGCGCGTCCGGCGCGGGCAAATCGACCCTCGTTTCCCTGCTTTTGCGGCTCTACGACCCCGAAAAGGGCCGCGTCCTGATCGACGGGATCGACGTTCGCACCGTGACGCAGGAAAGCCTGCGCCGGCAGATTGGCATGGTCACGCAGGAAACCGCGATGTTCAACCGCTCCGCGCGCGAAAATATCCTGTACGGCCGCCCTGAAGCCACCGAAGAGGAAATCATCGCCGCCGCCCGCGCCGCCGAAGCGCATGAGTTCATCCTGAACCTGAAGGACAACATGGGCCGCAGCGGCTATCAGGCGCAACTGGGCGAGCGCGGCGTGAAACTGTCGGGCGGCCAGCGGCAACGCATCGCCCTCGCCCGCGCCTTCCTGAAAGACGCCCCCATTCTGGTGCTTGACGAGGCAACCTCGGCGCTTGACAGCGAGGTGGAAGCCTCGATCCAATCCGCCTTGTCGCTGGTGATGGACGGCAAGACCGTCCTTGCCATCGCGCACCGCCTGTCCACCATCGCCGCGATGGACCGGATCGTGGTGCTGGATCAGGGCCATGTCGTCGAACAGGGCAACCATGCCGAACTTCTGGCGATGAACGGGCTTTACGCGCGCTACTGGAACCGCCAGTCCGGCGGCTTCATCGGCACGGACGAGAAACGGGAAGCCGCAGAGTGAGCCAAGCGTGACATTTCACATCGACCGAATCGGCCATTTGGGCGACGGCGTGACCCAGGGGCCCACGGGTCCGATCTTCATTTCGGGCGTGTTGCCGGGCGAAGACGTGGACGGGCTGATGCTGGACGACAAGCTGACCGATCTGCGGATCATCACGCCCTCGCCCCAGCGGGTGAAGCCACCCTGCGTTCACGCCCGCACCTGCGGCGGCTGCCTGATGCAGCACGCGTCCGATGAGTTCGTGGCCGACTGGAAAACCGGCATCATCGCCGGGGCCTTGGCCGGTCAAGGTCTGCAAGCCCCGCTGCGCCCGATCCTGACCTCGCCCCCCCGGTCGCGTCGGCGCGCCACGCTGGCGGGGATGCGAACCCGGAACGGCGTGATGCTGGGCTTTCACGCCCGCGCCTCGGACACGCTGGTCGCCGTCCCGAACTGCCAGCTTCTGCACCCCGACCTGATGGCGACGCTGCCGGCGCTAGAGGCTTTGGTGATGCTCGCCGGCACGCGCGGGGCCGAACTGGCGATCACCGTCACCAAATCCCTCGCGGGGGCCGATGTTTCCGTCACCGGCGGCAAGAAACTCGACGCCCCGCAACAAATGGAAATGGCGAGGCTGGTCGAAGCGCACGCCCTGTCCCGCCTCACCTGGAATGGCGAGGCCGTGGCCCTGCGCGCCATGCCGGTGCAGCGGCTGGGAAAGGCGCTCGTCGCCCCGCCCCCCGGCGCCTTCCTGCAAGCGACCGAACAGGGCGAAGCCGCGCTGTTGGCCGCCATCAAGGAAGCCATCGGCCCCGCCCGCCGCATCGCCGATCTGTTCTGCGGCCTTGGCACCTTCGCCCTGCCGCTTGCCGAAAATGCCGAAGTCATCGCCTTTGAAAGTGACCCCGCCATGGTGGCCGCGCTGGACAAGGCCGCCCGCAACGCCGAGGGTCTCAAACGCCTGACCGCGACCACGCGCGATCTGTTCCGCCGCCCCCTTGAACCCGACGAGTTCAAGGGCGTGGACGCCGTGGTGATCGACCCGCCCCGCGCCGGGGCCGAGGCGCAGACCCATGCCCTCGCCCGCGCCCGCGTGCCCGTCATTGCCGCCGTCAGCTGCAATCCCGCGACTTTCGCCCGCGACGCCCGCATCCTGATCGAGGCTGGCTACAGGCTGGACTGGGTGCAGCCGATCGACCAGTTCCGCTGGTCCGCCCATGTGGAACTGGCCGCGCGCCTGTCGCTGAACAAAGGGCTTTAGGCCGACGCGTCGCCCCAAAACCGATTTCTTCGAAGGCTTCACGCCGGAACTTTAGTAAACTCCGCCGGGGCGCGGCGATCAGCGATAGCGGATCTGGTTCCAGCGGTGGCCCAGCAGCGACAGGATGATGATCAGCCCGTTGAAGAACTGGACATAGAACCCGTCCAGACCGGCCGAGACGATGCCGACCTGGATGAACGACACGATGGCTGCGCCGATCGTCCCGCCCAAGACGGTGCCGATGCCGCCCCAGGTCGGGGTGCCGCCGACAAAGACCGCCGCCAGCGTCGGCAGCAGGTAGCTGTCCCCCGCCGTCGGCCACCAGGTGAAGTTGATCATGGTCGAGAAGATGCCGGCCAGAGCCGCGCCAAGCCCCATGAAAACAAAGGTATAAACCCGGATGCGGCTTGTATCGATGCCCATCTGCTGCGCGCTGTCGGGGTTGTCGCCGACGCAGTGCACCCGCACGCCGAACTGGTGGCGGTTGTAAAGCACGATCGAGGCGATCACGAACAGGATCGCCCAGATCATTTGGATCGGAAACCCGCCCAACGAGCCCGACATGACCTTGTAGGTGATGTCGTCCTGCAGGCTGACCACGGCAATCGACCTGCCGCCGGTGGCGATCATGATCGCGCCCCGGATCAGGAAACTGAGCCCCAGCGTCGCCACCAGCGAGGACAGCCCACCATAGACCACGACCGCGCCGATGGCCGCGCCCAGCGCCACGCCGACCAGAATACCGGCGATGATCGCAAGCACGGGCGGGTAGCCGGCCTGAACGCCCAAAGCGAAGATCCAGGCGGCAAAGGCCATGACGGCGGGGAAACTAAGGTCGATCTCGCCCACCGTGACGATGAACACCATCGGCACCACGAGAAAGATCGCGACCGGCAGCACGGTCAGGACGGAGTTGTAGATCCGCCAGTCGGTGAACACCTGCGGATTGCCCCACAGGAACAGCAGCATCATCGCGGCGAAGAAGCCGATGGTTCCGATGGCGGCGCGGTTCAAAAGGATGAAGCGGAGAAGCGGGCCGTTGTCGTTGGACCGGGTGCGTGCGGCGGGTTCGGTCATTGCGCGGCTCCTTGGCGGGCGGCCAGATCGGCCAGGGGATCGGGGCCGCTGGGGTGGGCCACATGTTCCATGAAGGCGATCAGACGCTCGGCGCTGCCAACCTGATCCTTGGTGACTTCCAGCGCGACCATGCCGCGGTCCATCACCAGAAAACGCTCGGCAATGTCAAAGACATGGTGAATGTTGTGGCCGATGAACAGGATCGAGCGGCCCGAGGCGCGCACGGTGCGGATGAAACGGAACACCTTTTCCGTCTCGGTCAGTGACAAAGCGGTGGTCGGTTCGTCCAGCACGATCAGGTCGGCGTTGTTGTAGATGGCGCGGGCAATGGCAACGCCTTGCCGTTCGCCCCCCGAAAGCTGGCCGACGATGCTGTCGGGGGAGAACACCTTCGAGGTGAAGCCGATCTCGCGCATCAGGCGCTCGGCTTCCGAGCGTTCCTTGTCGAGGTCGATGAAGCCGCCGAACGTGGTGATCTCGCGGCCCATGAAGATGTTGCGCACGATGGTTTGCTGCACGGCCAGCGCGCGGTCCTGGAACACCGTCTCGATGCCGGCCGCGCGGGATTTCGCGGCGCTCCACCCCGAGACGGGTTGGCCGCGTACGAGGATTTCGCCGCTGGTGGGTTTGATCGCCCCGGCCAGCATCTTGATCAGGGTCGATTTGCCAGCGCCGTTGTCGCCGATCAGGCCGACGACCTCGCCGCGGTCCACATGAAGGTTGACGCCGCCAACGGCAAAGACGTTGCCGTAGGATTTGCTGACGTTGCGAAGTTCGATCAGGCGTTCGGCCATGGCACCCTCTTGTCGCGGGAAGGCCGGAAGGCGGCGCGGGGCCGCCTTCCGGAAAAGTCAAAGGGTCAGCGCAGACCCTCGATGGCAAGGTCCGCCACGGTGCCGATGTTGTCCTTGGTCACGAAGCCCGCGCCGGTGTCAACGCTGAGCGCACCAAGGCCGTAGACCTTCTGCTGACACAGGCTAAGGATCGGCAGATAGCCCTGCAGGAAGGGCTGCTGGTCAGAGGTCAACTGGACCCAGCCATTCTTGAAGGCATCGACGATCTGCGCGCTGGTGTCGAAGCCGATGTTGAAGATCTCTCCGGGTTTCTTTCCCGCCGCCTGCATGTAGGTCGGCGCGTTGCCCAGCATCTGGCCGCCCGGATAGGCGATCAGCTTGACGTCGGGATTGGCGATCAGGCCCGCGCTGATCACCGGGATGGCAAGGTTCGGGTCCGTCGCCATGTCGGGCGTCGTGGTCAGCTTGATCACGGTGACGCCCGCATCCTCCAGCGCCTTCACGGTGCCAAGTTCGCGGATCACGCGGTTTTCCTGGCTCCAGTCGGCGACCACGATGGCCTTGTCCCCTTTGCCGATGCCGGACATGCGGATGGCTTCCGCCCCAAGCGCATAGCCCTGCGGCGACAGGTTCGCGCCCACATAGCCGCCGCCGAATTTGGCGCGGACGGTGGGCACATCGACGTTCTGATACATCATCAGGATGCCGGCCTTGGCGGCTTCTGCCGCCAGCGGTTCGATCGAATCCGGGCCGGGGTGGCCCATCATCGCAATGCCGTCGGGGGCAGAGGCGACGGCTTCGCGCAGTTGCTGCACCATCTTTTCGGACGACCA